>CACZSE010000317.1 GCA_902783735.1 uncultured Lachnospiraceae bacterium | reverse complement strand
TCATACATCTATACCTCTTTGTGTTATATGTGTGCGGTGCAATCCTGCCACGTAACTATTTTAGCATCAAATTATTTTCAATATTTTATATTACGTCTCTTTTCTTATTTGAAATTCAATGCGCTTCCATTGATCTTTTTACTCTCATATACATCGCTATCCGCCAGTTTATAAAGTTCCTCGAAAGAACATTTATCGCCTTCTTTGAAGAACACAGCGCCGGCGCTGACACAGATTTCTCTGCCCCCAAGCTCCGGAATATCCAGCTTGGCAATTTCCTTAAAGACGCGATCCATTACCAACTTACCGGCTTCTTCATCATTTAAATTCATAACATATATTGCATATTCATCACCGCCCAAACGGAAGATGATATCCTCATCTCGAAAGATTAGTTTTAATACATCCGCAATTCCACGGAGCACCTTATCACCGACATTATGGCCATAGTCATCGTTGATATCCTTAAAATTGTCAACATCCAAGATGCAGAACATTCCCGTTTTGTTGTTTGCCATAGCGTCGGTCACTTTTCGTTCGCCGCTGCCGCGGTTTAAAATGCCTGTCATGATATCGGTGCTGGCTAAAATCTCAAGATTCTGGCGTTCCTTTGCTGAAGCCACGATGTCGTCTACGTTCTTAAAACCGGCCAGAATATCACTGCCCTGAATATTGGCATTGATAAGGATATACGTGAACTGGTAATAATGTACTTCGCCATTATCCATAACACGATAACTTGATACATATTCAGAACTGTTCAAAAGCTTTTTTTTGATCGTCTCAAGGGAAATGGCATCATACATCCACTCCTGATCCTCGGAATACACACGATCTTTAACGTACTGTTTGTAGAGAACATCGTAGGGATATATCTTTTCGCCTGCGCCTTCCATACCTTTTGTAACATAGCCGTCAAGCTTCAGGATCACTACACCGCCCGTTTGGGGATTGATCTTGAAGATATTATAGTAATCGCGGCTTAATGTTTCCACGATATCCAGTTGTTCTCTTAAATAACGTTTATCGGAAATATGCTTACGAATGGATTTATCAATATCACGGAAGGCCAGAATAAAATTCTCCGTTTCTCCGGGTTGCCCTGCCAGCGCAAAAGCCATTTGATGATAGGACATATTCCCGTCATCAGCAAGGCGCATATAATCAAGAGTAAACAGGTCTCCGTCTTTGATCCGCGAAAACACGACATCCAGCTTTACATCTCTTTGTACGCTCTCTATGCTGTTTACTACGCACCGGTCTACGTATTCCTCAATAAAACGGTCGTAATTGTCAAATCGAAATCCCAGTTCCACAGCATCACGATTCGTATTTTCTCCGGTTGAACGGTACAGATACATCTTCTTTGTATCGGCGTTAATGACCCAGATTGTATGATATTCTTTTCCGATTCCGGTAATGATCCCCATCAAACGTCGTATGCGTGAGTTAAAATCTTCTACAAGATTTCGCTGATCTTCGGGATAATTCGATGGGTCGATCAATTCATTTTCTTTAATGACTAAATCTGATTGCATGTCTCCTCCTACAAGTGTAATCTGATCTATGCAGAATATCAGTATATTTAAGATTTTACGACACTTTATGCAAAGCGACAAGACCTTGGAATGAATAAACTCTACTATCTTAATTACCGCTTCATTTATCAGATTATTTGTTGACAAAAGGTGATACATGCATTAAAATGACACCAAGTCACTTAAATGACGCGATGTCATTTTGCCAGACGCTTAATATATTACAGTATGTAACAGGCTGAAGTAATGGGAGACAGATATGCCAAGAGTAACTGAAGAATACTATGAAATGAAGAAGAAGGAGATCATCGATGCGGCTTATCGTGTATGTCTTAAGAAGCCTATCACCGCGATAGAGATGAAAGATGTCATAGCTGAGGCAGGTTTTTCACATGGAGTCATATACAGATATTATAAGGATTTAGACGAGATCCTCCGCGATATGGTCATCAGGATCAATACCGAAAACAGAATGGACAAAAAGGTAGAGAAGATACTTTCCGAAGCAGGAACAGAAAACTGGGAAAAGGGAGTAAGAAATATCTGCAGCGGTCTTTCGGATTACATACAAAAGGTCGGATTTGATCTTCTTAAGGTTTCGATCTACTGCGATGTACTTGCAATGAGTGATCCTGAGAGAGTTTTTAATATGGCTGAGAAGCTTGGCAATAATGAGCAGAGCCCGTTGCTTTATCTCACAAACAGATTGAGCGAGTATCTTACGGAAGTTATGAAGAAGAATAAACTCAAACCGGTTAAAAGCATAAAGGAGATAATGGAATTCTTCATTGCCTCATATCACGGCATAGAAACAGGGTATGTACTGACTGAGAGCTATAAAGCAGAACAATTAAGAGGAGATTATAAACCGGATGAATTGTTTTCGTGTCTGGCAGAGTCTGTGATATTTATGATGGGAGGACGTTAATGTTTTATAACGCAAAAGAAGATGATTTAAAGATCGGTACGGGCATGGTGCACTATATAACCTTTGGTAAAGGCGATAAGCCTCTTGTTATGATACCGGGTCTCAGACTTGCAAATATTGAAGGCGGTTCAAAACCG
>CACZSE010000316.1 GCA_902783735.1 uncultured Lachnospiraceae bacterium | reverse complement strand
GTCTTTGCGAAAATATTGCCGTATTTGTTATACTGTTCGCTGAGTCTTACAACACCGTTATCATCAAGCCACTCAACCAGTCTGACCATTCTTTTATGTTTTGGCTCGGCATAATAGATCCTTGCTCTTTCCCTGTTGAGCTCATGAACCTTACCCATATTGCCGGTGCTGCTTATTTCCCAAAATTCAGGTACTTCTACCTGATAAAA
This sequence comes from uncultured Lachnospiraceae bacterium, assembly GCA_902783735.1. GTDB lineage: Bacteria > Bacillota > Clostridia > Lachnospirales > Lachnospiraceae > Colinaster. The sequence goes on along the minus strand of CACZSE010000316.1, from coordinate 2,120 downwards.
ACATCTCGGCATTGGTTTTGAACAATTGATTGATATGTCAGACCCTGTAGCCAGTTCATATACCGAAACTGCATCTTCAGGCAAAAATCCGTCAGGTTCGGTGACGATCGCACGGCAATCGATACCGGAAAGTTTAAACGATGTATGAAGCAGTTCACTTTCTCTTGAATAGTCATCCAAAAGGAGGATCATATCAGTGTTTCTATTATTGTCTTCCACTTCTTTTCAACCTCCTTTGTCAGAAAAGTTTCCGCTATCTCATATGATATTTCATGACACTTCTCAAGATCGTCTTCTGTAAACATCTTTACAATGTTTTGCGTAAGCCTTTCTATGCACACCTTTGCATCCGTTTCATCGTCATATGGAATGATATGTCCGTTTTCTCCGTCTCTTACAAATGTTCTGTTTCCGTATCTTACATCAAATCCTATGATAGGCAGGCCGGAACCTATGGCCTCTAAAAGAGACAATCCGAAGCCCTCACTTGTGGAAGCGGAAAGGTAGGCATCATATTGCACATAGACATCATCAAGATTCTGATGTCCTTTAAGGCTTATATATCCTTTTGCATCATTATCATCTATAAGTTTTTTTAGTCTGTCCTCATCTTTGCCTTTTCCGTATATGTCAAATGAAAGGTCTGTAATGACTTTCTTTGCATTTATGACTGCCTGCAGTGCCCAGTCAACGTGCTTTTCCGATGCCAGTCTGGACGCCGTCACAAGACTGTGTTTTTTTCTTTCCGTTGACGGATATCTCAATTCATCAATACTTCCTACCGGTATGGCATATATATCAGGCTCGGCATTCAGATATTTTTTAAACTGTTCCTTAAGTATCTGTCTTTGAAACTCTGTTGCGGTGATATAAAAATCCACATATTTATTCTGTGCAAATTCGTATTCATAGTAATTATTCCACCTTATATAGTCATCATCGGTAGAACTTTCACTGTAATGATCCGCATGGACCACAACTCCGACTTTGGCTTTGCCCCTGTTTTGAAGAATAGCCTGTCCGATCCCCGTAGATCTGTCAACGATAAGGATATCATCTTCTTTCAACTCAAGACGCTTAACAAAATATGCCACAAATTCTTCTTTCGAAAAGAGCACCTTATCCCTGAATTTATACATAACGCTATCTTCATCGTTGATCTCTTCATAGGCCGTACTTCCGTCCTCATTGAAAAAACGACGCTGATACATATGTGCTCTTTTTTCATAGGGACCATAGTATTCCGAGTAGATCCTGCAATATGTATAATAATCCTTCCTTATAAGACAATTACCGGATACTATCTCTACCCTGTGTACCTTATCCGAAGTATCATCGACCATGTAGACCGTGTAAAAATCGCCGTTTCCAAAATCAAGGCGTACCTTTTTGCCTTCTCTGGTCTGAGAATAAGGTCTGTCATCTATGGTCTTTTTAAGATCATCCAGCGTAAATGTGACCTCAGATATATGGGTATCCGTAAACCACGTATAGATCCACATGATCTCTTCGTCTTTAAATCCCATATTGGCAGTCATATGTTCTATGTTTTCTGTCGGAAACATATCCACAAAAATGAATTTGGCTTCACAGCCTATCCTTCTGAATATATTCGCTCTGTACGCCTGGGCATACTCCACACCGCTGCTGGCCCAGCCTATTCCCAGATTAAAGTTATATATCATAAAAACTCCTACGGGAATATGATATTCATATTTCCCTTATCATCAAAACTCACCGTACTCAGCAGTACATTTCTGAGTATGTTTTTGTATACTTTCTTTTCCATACGCCTGTAAGATTCCAGAGCATCATTCTGATATTCATATACAGGGTTTCTCTGCGCGGTACTTCTGCCGGACACAGCTGTCTGCAGCTGACCCAGATAATCCACTTCCTCAACCCATTCATTGTCTAAGGATGTTAAAGTGGCCGTTCTGACGAATTCGTCAAACCTTTCATCATCATCAATCAGTTTACGCTTGCTTGTAAGATAATAGTCCACCTTTTCCAAAAGGTATAACATGATCCTTTTCTTTTTTTTCAATGTCTCATCATCTATATCATCATCCAGTCTGTATGCTATGTTATCAAGGATATATCTGTTCAGCATCTTTCTG
>CACZSE010000315.1 GCA_902783735.1 uncultured Lachnospiraceae bacterium | reverse complement strand
GGCAGAATTTGCTTGCTATCTTGGCAATGGTAGTTGTCTTTCCCACACCTGTAGGACCAACGAAATATACTACCTTCGGACCTTTTTCGGCAGGCGTGATGATCGAAGTCTGACCAAACCTTAAGATCATCTTCTGGTAAATGTTGGTCAGGAAATAATCCACCGGCATGTTGGGCTTATTGGCCTTTTCCGCTTCTTCTATGATCTGGTTCGCGTATTTCTCATGAACCTCATTGTCGATCATCATGTTATACAGAAGCTTGGTCAGCTTCATCTGTTCGTTCTCTTCGGCATGAGGCTCGCTCTTCTCGGCCGCCTCATTTGACTTGGCATCCTCATTTTCCAGCCGCATCTTTATGAGGGTCTCGATCGAATCAAGCTTCTCCTCCAAAGCCATATTGGTCTTATTGTCCTTCGGTTCGGGCTGCTTATCTTCAACAATGATGTCATTGCGAACCGGACGTTTATATTCGGTCTGGGGTGCGGGCGCACTTATCTTCTCATCGGCTGCGGCCTGTTTTTCGTTGAGTTCCTTCTGTTTTGCCGCCAGCTGCTCAAGAGCTGTCATGGTCGGAGCCTTTGCCTGCGGTCTTGCGCCTTCCTCTTCAAGCGCCACCGTCACTTCTACCTGCGGTGATGAAAAGAAGCCGAAAAAGCCTTTTTTCTTTACACTGCGTACGTTCATGACTACAACTTCAGGTCCCAGTTCTTTTCTTGCATTGTCAATCGCTTCCGCTTCGGTTTTACTTGAAAATTTCTTGATTATCATGCTGTTACCATCCCAACAGATTGTAATTCAACGTTCGATTCCACTTCGTTGTATGATACTACCGCTACGTCTCTGTAGTAATCTTCTATAAGTCTCTTAAAATATATCCTTACAATGGGCGATGTGATCACTATCGGGATCTTGCCCAGATTCTCAAGCTTTTTGGACTCGGCTTCCACGGACTTCAAAATATCCTTTGTAAGATCCGGATCCAGATTTAAATAGGTACCGTTTTCTGTCTGCTTTACACCTGCCATGATCTTCTGTTCAAGCGACGGATCGAGCGTTACAACGCTGGACGTCTCATTTGAAGGGAAGAACTTATTGGATATGGCTCTCTTTAAGGCCTGTCTGACATATTCCGTCAGGATATCCGTATCCCTGCTGGTGGTCGCATAATCGGCCAGTGTTTCAAATATTGTAAGCAGATCTCTTATGGAAATACCTTCCCTTAAAAGATTCTGCAATACCTTCTGTATCTCGCCAAGGCCGAGAAGCTTGGGTGTAAGCTCATCAACAAGTGACGGATTGGTATCCTTGAGGTTGTTGACAAGGTTCTGCACATCCTGTCTGGTGAGCAGCTCGTCAATGTGCTGCCTTATGACCTCGGTCAGATGAGTGGCAATGATGCTCGGCGGATCTACTACCGTATATCCCAGCGATTCCGCACGCTCTCTCTGCGACTCGGTTATCCAGATAGCCGGAAGGTGAAATGACGGTTCAAATGTAGGTATACCCGTGATCTCCTCTTCCACATAGCCCGGATTCATGGCCATGTAGTGATCAAACAATATCTCGCCTTCGCTTATCTGTATGCCCTTGATCTTTATGATGTACTGATTCGGATTGAGCTGGATATTATCTCTTAATCTTATGATCGGAACAACTGTACCGAGTTCAAGAGCGATCTGTCTTCTTATCATGACTACTCTGTCAAGCAGGTCACCGCCCTGGTTGACATCCGCAAGGGGAATGATACCGTAACCGAATTCGAGCTCGATGGGATCGACCTGCAAAAGTGAATTGACGTTTTCCGGCTGTCGTATCTCTTCTGCCTGGGCTTCCTCAGTGCTGACTTCACTTTCGATCTTGGAAGTCTCTATGGTACCTTCTATCATGCGGGCCGCCAATATGAATGCAGCACCCATGCAAACAAATATGATGGGATTTAACGGTGTTACAAGTCCCAAAAAGGCTATTACGGCACCAACCAGATAAAGTACCTTCGGAATGCCGAAAAGCTGCTTCATGAGCGTATTTCCGAAGTCTGCTTCCTTAGATCCCTTGGTTACCAGTATACCTGTTGAAAGCGATATAAGTAATGAAGGTATCTGGCTGACAAGTCCGTCACCTATAGTCAAAATAGTGTATTTATTCAGGGCATCACTAAGTTCCATGCCCTGTCTTGTTACGCCGAGTGCGATACCGCCTATAACGTTTACCGCGGTTATGATAAGTCCGGCTGTCGCATCTCCCTTTACGTATTTTACGGCACCGTCCATGCTTCCGAAGAAGCTTGATTCCTGCTGTATCTTATCTCTTCGTATCTTTGCTTCCGTATCGGTTATCGCGCCTGTATTTAAATCCGCATCGATAGCCATCTGTTTTCCGGGCATGGCATCGAGGGTAAATCTTGCAGTTACTTCCGCTACTCTTTCGGAACCTTTGTTGATGACCATGAACTGAATGATGATCAGAATGATAAATACGATCGTTCCTATGATAAGGTCGCCGCCTCCGACATATTCTCCGAAGGTCCTGACTACATTTCCGGGATCGCCGGTCCTCAATATCAGCTTCGTGGATGATACATTCAAAGCTATCCTGAATATCGTGGTAAAGAGCAGTATGGTCGGGAAGTAGGATATGTCCAGTACTTCATTTATAAACATGCAGGTAAACAAAATGGTAAATGCTATTGCCATATTGAGTGCCAACAGCACATCCAGCAACCCTGCCGGTATGGAAATGATGAACATAACAAACGCTGTCAACACATAAAGCGCTATGCCAACGTCGGCCTTCGGCATTTTCATGTTCATATCTCCTTTCTGCTGAAATATCTTTAGGGATAGGATTTTATATGTCTTCAGACTGACTCCCGTCGGTCGGACGTAACGGTACTAAACTCACACTTCGTGTTCGTTAAGTGCCGACGTCCTCTATTGTCTGAAAACATATAAAATCCTATCACAAAATGCTGTT
>CACZSE010000314.1 GCA_902783735.1 uncultured Lachnospiraceae bacterium | reverse complement strand
ATGTATGAACGTCTGGGAATAAGTGAAGACGTACTAAAACTTGGAAATGAAATATGTAACGAACTTAAGGACAGGTTTGAAAAGATCGATGAAAATGCCGAATATAACCAGTTAAAGGTTTTGGATGCATTACAAAAGAGCAAGGTGAGCGAAGCCTGCCTGATGGGAACAACGGGTTACGGCTACGGTGACATCGGCAGAGATACCCTTGAAGAGGTATATGCGAGAATATTCAATACCGAAGATGCACTTGTAAGACCTCAGATAACATGCGGAACACATGCTTTGGCTCTTGCTCTTATGAGTAATCTCAGACCGGGTGATGAACTGCTCAGTCCTGTGGGAAAACCCTACGATACGCTTGAAGAAGTTATAGGGATCAGACCGGGAAACGGTTCTTTAAAGGAATACGGTATAACATATAAGCAGGTCGATCTGTTTGAAGATTCTTCGTTTGATCTTGAAGGCATTAAAAATGCGATAAATGAAAGAACCAGCCTTGTAACGATACAACGTTCCAAGGGTTATCAGACACGTAAGACATTCAGCGTGGAAGAGATAGGAAGTCTCATATCGTTCATAAAGTCTGTCAAAAGCGATGTTATATGCATGGTTGACAACTGCTATGGCGAATTTGTCGAAAGGATCGAACCTACCGATGTCGGTGCCGATATGGTCGTCGGAAGTCTTATCAAAAATCCCGGAGGAGGTCTTGCTCCCATAGGAGGCTATATCGCGGGTAAAAAAGAATGTATTGAGAAGGCTGCATACAGACTTACTTCACCGGGGCTTGGTAAAGAAGTCGGTGCAAGTCTGGGCATACTGAAGGATTTCTATCAGGGCCTTTTCCTTTCTCCGACAGTTGTGGCCAGCGCTTTAAAAACCGCCATATTTGCGGCAAATCTGTTTGAAAGAGCAGGGTTTAAAGTGGTTCCCGATTCAAAACAGTCACGTCATGATATCATACAGGCCGTGACCCTCGGAAGTGAAGAACGGGTATGTGCCTTCTGCGAAGGAATACAGGCTGCGGCTCCCGTAGACAGCTTTGTCACGCCGGAGCCATGGGATATGCCGGGATATGAATCAAAAGTCATCATGGCTGCAGGTGCTTTTGTATCCGGCAGTTCCATCGAACTGTCAGCCGACGGCCCCATTAAACCGCCCTATGCCGTATATTTCCAGGGTGGTCTTACATGGCCGCACGGAAAAGCGGGAATATTAAAAGCATATCAGACTATGGCGGATAAAGGACTTTTGTGATATAGTATACAAGATTAATTTGTTTGCCTGATATATGGTTATTTAACTTCATTTACAGATGCTTGAAGAGTGGAATGGAGTATAAATGACAAATAACACGATCGAACTGCCGTATGACAAGTATCAGAGGTTAGGTCCCTCGGCTCTTACGGATACAGAGCTTCTTTCCATAATTTTAAGGAACGGGACCCCAAAAGAGGATGCGATATCATTATCCGCAAGGATCCTCTCACTGTGCGATGATGAAAATCGCATATTGGGACTTACAAGACTGTCATATGAAGACCTTTTACAGATAGACGGTATCGGGAAGGTCAAGGCAATGTGCATAGGCTGCATTGTAGAGCTCAGCAGACGGATGTCAATGCAGAGCAGAAAAGCAGACTTAAAGTTAAACGATCCCAAGACTATTTCCGACTACTATATGGAGAAATTCAGGCATTTGGATCGTGAAACGGTATACCTGTTGCTCGTTGACAGCAAATGTAATCTCATCAAAGAGGTTACTCTTACCACGGGGACCGTCAATTCATCGCTTTTATCAAGCAGAGATATGTTTATCTGTGCTTTAAAGCATAAAGCATGCGGGATAATAGTCATTCACAATCATCCCAGCGGAGACCCGTCGCCCAGTAAAAGTGATATTGAGATAACCGCAAAATTAAAAAGAGCGGGATCCTTTATGGATATACCGCTCATAGATCATATCATCATAGGTGACAGGACATATTACAGTTTTAGAAATCAGGGGTATATTTGAAAGGAGCTTATAAGTGGCTAACAGTTTTGGTATAGATCTCGGAACGAGCAATATAAAGATCTTCAGCGAGGAATCAAAGAGCATCTTCGTTGAGAGAAATATGATCGCCATTGAGAATAAAAGAAATCTTCTCGCATACGGCGATTCGGCATATGCAATGTATGAAAAATCTCCGGCGAATATCGTCGCTTCATATCCGGTATGCAACGGTGTCATTGCCGATATTCAGAATATGGAGACGTTGATAAAATATTTTATTACCGATCTTTCAAAAGGCAATCTTAAGCCTGCGGATTTTTATGTTGCGGTACCTACCGATGTTACCGAAGTTGAGAAGAAAGCATTTTTTGACCTTATAAAAGAAGCGGGAGTTAAGGCTCACAAGATCATGGTAGTGGAAAAGGCCATTGCCGACGGTCTCGGACTCGGTATAGACGTAAAGACGAGTCAGGGTGTTATGATCGTAAACGTCGGTTATGCCACAACCGAGATAAGCATACTCTCACTCGGCGGAATAGTCTTAAGCCGACTCATAAAGGTTGGAGGATATAAATTCGGAGAAGCGATAAGAAATGCGATCCGTAAGGAATTCAGTCTGATCATAGGTGAAAAGAGTGCCGAAAAGACCATGGAACAGATGCTTGAACTTGAAAGAAGCGGAGATCCTGCTTTAGTCTTCGGACGTGATATCGTTTCCGGACTTCCCATTGAAAGACAGATCCCCACCAAGCTTTTGGATGAGAGTCTCATGGAGCTTTTCTCACAGATCATAGACAACATAAAGGTCATTCTTGAACGTACGCCTCCGGAACTCGGTGCGGATATCAGACGTCAGGGTATATATCTTACGGGAGGAGCCTCACAGGTAGTAAGACTTGCTCCTCTTATTGAGAGGGCTACGGATCTTAAGGTTAACGTACCGGACGAACCTACGACTACAGTTGCTCTCGGTCTTGCCAAGGTCATAAAAGATACTAAATTCAATTCATTGGCTTATGTTATCGAAGGAATGGGCAGATGAGTCCTATCGTTAAAAAAAAGAGGGAACATTATGTTCTTCCAACAAAATATGTTCTGTTGATACTGACACTGCTGTGTGTAGTGACCATGGTAGTGTCATTTACTACGGATATCTTTGCAAAACCGCTTAATACCATAAGCGGTTATGTTGTTATTCCCTTCCAAAAAGGATTGACGGGTGTCGGTTCCTATATCTTAAACAGGACCGAGAACTTTAAAAACCTTCAATATGTGATGGAAGAAAACGAGGCATTAAAGGCTCAGATCGAAGAACTGACGAAAGAGAATATCGAACTCGGACAGGATAAATATGAGCTGACCAAGTTAAGAGAACTCTATGAACTCGATAAGGAATATGAGGAATATACCAAGATAGGCGCCAGGATAATAGCCAGAGATACAGGAAACTGGTACTCGAACTTTGTTATTGACAAGGGAGAAGAGGACGGCGTTAAGGTTGATTGCAACATAATCGCGGGAAACGGTCTTGTCGGAAGAGTTGTAAGTGTCGGCCCGGGTTATGCGAAGGTGACATCCATAATTTCCGACAATATAAATACCAGCTCCATGATACTTGCTACAGGAGATAATCTGCTGGTTACCGGAGATCTTGAAATGATGAGTAAAAATCTCATAACCTTTTCGAGACTCTATGACGATGATTCAAAAGTTGCCATCGGAGACAAGATAGTAACTTCAAATATAAGCGACAAATATCTTCCGGGATTGCTGGTCGGATACGTATCTTCGATAAATACCGATTCAAACAATCTTACAAAATCGGGAACTCTTATACCTGCCGTTGATTTTAAACATTTGGAAGAGGTCCTGGTCATAATGGAGCTTAAGGAGAGCGTGGAATGATATGAAAAAAGAGATACTTTCATTTTTTCTGTTATCTGCTTCGTTTTTGCTCCAATCGACTTTACTCAGCAGATTTACTTTAGGCGGTATCGTACCGAATCTCGTCATAATAATGGTTGCCACCATAGGCTTTTTACTCGGAAACAGAGCCGGTATGTGGTTTGGCTTTGCATTCGGACTGATCACCGATATATTTTTCGGGAATATCATAGGTTTCTATGCATGTTTATACATGATAATGGGATACTTAAACGGTGCTTTCGAAAAGATACTCTTTCCGCATGACATTAAACTGCCGCTTCTTCTTATAGTAGCGACGGATTTTGTATATTCAAACATATGCTACATTTTTCTGTTCCTTTTAAAGGGCAGATTTGATTACCTGTATTATCTGAGGGGGATCATTTTCCCCGAACTGATATATACGACAGTACTTGCCTGCATCATTTATCCTTTTGTTCATTTTATCTTTGAGAAGATCGATGAATATGATGCACGGCAGAAAAAGGAGACACCTGTTTGAAAAGCAAAAAGAACAGCGAAAGCTTTATGAATTCAATAAAGGGCCGTATGCTGGTGTTGTTCTTGTTTGTTTTTTTGGTAGGCGCGGCTCTGATAGCCAGGATCTTTTATCTTCAGATAGTTCACGGTGAAGAGGCTTTGAACGATTTCACGTTAAAGATCCAAAAGGAGAGGACCATCTACCCTTCAAGGGGCAGGATATATGACAGAAACGGAAAGATCCTTGCCTACAATGAGCTTGCCTACAATATCACCGTAGAAGATATATACGAATCCGGAAAAGATAAGAATATGCTTTTAAATTCTACGCTCTTAAAGGTCATAGACATCATCGAAAAGAACGGGGATTCGGCTATAGGTGATTTCAACATCATATTAAATGAGAACGACGAATATGAATATACAGTCAGCGATACCAAGCTTAAGAGGTTTTTGGCTGACATCTACGGTCAAAAAGAGATATCTGCCTTAAAATATGAGCAGGAGACGGCTTCGGCTCAGGAGGTAATAGACTATTTATGTGCTTATCCGAGGTTTGGAATAGGCGAATATACCGATCCGGAGAATCCCAATGATACATTTGTTGTCGGAAAGGGGTTTACCAAAAAACAGATCCTTCAGCTTGTTACCATCAGATATGCGATGCGCTTAAATTCCTATCAGAAGTATATCCCGACCGTTATAGCTTCCGATGTTAATGAGCGTACCGTAGCGACCATCCTTGAAAACAGCGAGGAGCTTTTGGGCATAAATGTAGCCGAGGACAGTGTAAGAAAATACAAGGACAGCGTATATTTTGCACAGATAATGGGCTATACCGGAAAGATATCCGAAGATGAACTGGTAACATTTAACAGTCAGGATATCAATGAGGAGAATATCAGGACAACCAAGGCAAGAAAAGACTATGCCTTAAATGATAATGTCGGAAAATCCGGTATCGAGCAGACGATGGAGACCTATCTGGCGGGAACCAAAGGAAGGGAGACCATCTACGTAAATAACCTTGGTAAGGTAATAGAGAGTAAAAAGACAGTAACGCCTCTTGCGGGAAATGATGTATATCTCACGATAGACAGAGATCTTCAGGTGGCTACTTATAATATCCTGGAGCAGTATCTTGCCGGTATCCTCGTAAGCAAGATAGCAAATATTAAGGAATATAAGCCTACCGAGACCACAAAAGCAAGTAATTATATTATCCCGATAACAGACGTCTTATTTCAGCTGTTCAATAATAATGTCATAGATATGGCACACCTTGATGATGAGGATGCCAAAGACAATGAAAGAGCGGTAAATGAAGCAATAAACGTAAAACGTGAAGAGGTTTTGGCTGAGATAAGGGCGCAGCTGACGACCAAGATGGTCCCATATGCCGAACTTTCGGATGAATATAAGGTTTATGAAAGCTTTATAACTACCATGTTGTCGGAAAACGGTATAACCAAAGATTCCGATATAGACAGGGAAGATCCGACATATATCGCCTGGAAGACGGAGGAATCCATTTCTCTTTCGCAGTATTTAAGGTATGCAATATCCATGAACTGGATAGAAGTAACAAAGATCGGCATGGACAGCGCTTATTCCGATTCGGATGAAGTCTATGAAAGACTCGTTGACTATATAGAGGATCATCTGAACGATTCAACATCATTTACCAAAAAGATGTTAAAATATATGATCATAAACGATCGTATAACATACCGGCAGATATGCTGTATACTTCTCGAGCAGGACGCCGTAACCATAGTGGAAGAAGAAAAGAATAAGCTTTTTGACGGAAGGATATCGGCATATGACTTCATGCTGTATCTGATAGAGAACCTTTATATCACACCTGCCCAGCTTGCGCTCGATCCCTATTCGGCAAGCTGCGTAGTCACCGGCATAAACGGAGAGGTGCTGGCTCTTGTAAGCTATCCTTCATACGATAACAACAGACTTGCCAATTCGATAGATTCTCAGTATTATGCGAAGCTTCAAAATGATCTTTCGAAACCGTTATGGAATTATGCGACTCAGCAAAAGACCGCACCGGGTTCCACTTACAAGATGGTATCGGCCACAGCGGGGCTTGAGGAGGGCGTTATAAGTACAACAAGTACCATTACGTGTAAAGGTTACTTTGACAGGTTCGTCGATACTCAGTATCATTGCTGGATATATCCCGGTTCTCACGGAAGTATTAATGTGACCGGCGGTATTGAGAATTCCTGCAACAGTTTCTTTTACGAAGTGGGATACCAGTTAAGCCTTTTGGATGATAAATACAATGAGACTGCCGGTTTGAACAGGCTGAATAAATATGCCTACATGTACGGTCTGAATGCAAAATCGGGTATTGAGATAGAAGAGTCCGAGCCTGAATGTTCGGATGAATATCCCGTTCTTTCGGCGATCGGTCAGGGTACGAACAACTTTACAACAGTTGGCCTGGCAAGATATGTTACCGCAGTGGCAAACAGCGGAACCGTTTACAATCTTACTCTTCTTGATAAAGTAACGGATTCTTCGGGCAATATCATTGTTGAATACAGCCCGTCCGTCTACAATACCATAAATATTCCAACGGCCTATTGGAATGCCATCCATAAAGGTATGCGAAATGTTGTGCTTAAGAAGGCTTATTACAATAACTTAAGCGTAAACGTTGCAGGCAAGACCGGAACGGCTCAGGAAAGCAAGAGCAGGACAAACCACGCATTATTCGTAAGTTATGCTCCTTATGAGAGCCCTGAGATATGCGTTTGTACAAGAATTGCCTTCGGTTATACTTCGGAATATGCGGCCAATGTGACAAGAGAGATATATAAGTACTATTATAAACTTGAGGATGAGGATGAGATCCTCACCGGTACTGCCGCAGTACCCGAGGCGGCTATAACAAATGCCGACTGACGAAAGAAAATTTTTAAAAAGGAGTCTGTCTATGAGTCTTTCATTTATCAAAAGTTTTCAAAACGGTATCGCACTTCATCTTGATCCCGATGCTGAATTTGACGAGGTATTAAGGGATGTTGAAAGCAGATTTGAAGAATCAAGAAAATTCTTCAAAAACGCAAAAGTTGCTCTTTCGATTGAAGACAGGCCGGTATCCGCAGAAGAAGAAAAAAAGATAATAAATGCCATAAATTCACACAGTGATATCGATCTTATGTGCATTGTCGGCAAGAATGAGGAGAGCAACCGCAAATACGTAAAGGCATTAAAGCGCATGGAGGTAGAACAGGCTCAAAACTGTGCAAAGATCCATGTGGGAAACATAGGTGATGGTGATATAATAGAAGCCGAAAACGATCTTATCGTATACGGAAATGTGGAGCTCGGAGGAGCTGCCGCTGCCAAAGGCGATGTTATAGTTCTCGGGTTTATAAACGGACAGGCATATGCCGGCATGGAAAAGGACGAATCCGCAGTGATAATAGCCATGGGAGCAAACCCGAGAACCATCAGCATAAACAATATAAGATTTACGGATAAAATAAAGACGGGTTTCGGTAAAAAGAGTAAATTTTCTCCGGTCATGTTCAGAAAGACCGCCGAAAAGATAGAATGTGT
>CACZSE010000313.1 GCA_902783735.1 uncultured Lachnospiraceae bacterium | reverse complement strand
GGGTACATCTACGGCGGTTATAACTATGAGGTCATTCTTCCGGAGCCGGTAGACGGATTCGCGCTGAAGCTGATAAATGAAAAGTTTTCAACAATGTCGGAAAAAGTCCTAATTGTAGAGAACAGTTACAGATTTGATTATCGAAGAGAAATGGATGTGCTTTTTGATAAAGGTATAAGATCCATGAACACCGGCGGCATGATACTTCCTTACTATGAAAACATCGCGCGTGGTTATGAAGATGTTTTCTCAACAGTATATCTGTGGGTGACGATCATAGTTATATGTAATCTGATAATAATAGCGATCGATATATACAGATTTATCGCTTCGGGGAAACTTGATACAATAAAAAAACAGATAAAGCATAATCTGATAATTATCATAAAAAAACAAAAGGAGAGGAGAAATTATGAAAAAGATTAAACTTTTGACTGTTCTTTGTGCCATTGCTCTGGCAACCGCACTGACAGGATGCGGGGGGAAAAACAACGGAGGTTCATCTTCCGGGAAAAATGACAAAGGTGCGTCAAAAAGCACGGACCTTGAGACCATAATTGCCGAGATCAACAATTATGTGTACAAAAATGAACCCTTCAATATCGAGGATTCTTCCGATATAGGAAGGATAGTCATTAAGAACGATACCATGTATGTATCGAAGGCAAAATACGATTATCCCGAGGCTTCGGAGGGAGAAGACGGAGAAGTCGGTATCCTTGAAGAAGAAGTGTCGACGGAAGGTGATGAGACAGATGCAAAAAAGGCTGAGATCAATTTTGATGCCGGTGAGCCTGACGGTTCCGATGCTGATATCGAAGCACCTAAGCTTACTCTTACTATTTCATCTTACGGACTCGACGGCAGTAAAAAAGGTGATCTGGTAAAGGACTATGGTGAAAACTCCTACCTGAATTATTTTGATGTAGATGATAACGGAAACTACTACATGCTCAATTATAAATACTATTATGACGATCAGCAGGTATATCATGAGGAGTACGCACTTCAGTGCCTTGATAAGGACGGAAATGAGAAGTGGAACGTACCTGTTACATCAGAGGATTCGGCAGATTATTTCTATCCCTACAGTGCACAGGTAAACAAGGATAAGCTTATATTAATGACAAATAAGGGCATAGATCTGTATGATCTGACCGGTCAGAAGAAGGGACGTATTGGTGACAACAACCCCGATGCAGAATGGGGATCTGCTTTTCTTTTGAAAAACGGTAAACTGGTTGTTACTACTTATGAAGGCGACAGTCCCAAGCTGGTTTCCTATGATATTGAAAGCGGAAATAAGGGCGAGATTATCGAGCTTCCGGTAAATCCGTGGTCTTACAGCATAATGGCAGGAAATACTCATGACATGATATTGTCAAGTTCTACCGGCATGTATTACTTCGATATCGGAGACAAAGAGATACACAAGTTTATTGACTATATTGCATCAGACTTAAACTGCTACAGCATAAGCAATTTCTATGAACAGTCTGCTGATACATTTTTCGGATCATATTATGACGATTCCGATGAGGGCGGAAGCTTTGTTGTAGCCAAGTTTACCAAGGTTGATCCCGCAAGCATAGCAGATAAGAAGGTCATTACTATCGGCGGTATGTATATAGGCACCGATATCAAGAAAAACATACTCAAATTTAACAGAACCTCCGATACCAGTAAGATAGTCGTTAAAGATTACTCTGCCGAGGCATCGGGAGATGATTACGACAGTATCATCAAGGTAGTGAATGATGACGTGATCGCAGGCGCACTTCCCGATATCATGATGCTCAACAACAGCATGGATATCAGCAATTTCTTTGCAAAAGGTGTATTTGAACCTTTAAATGATTATTTTGATTCGGATCCGTCGCTTGATCGTTCGCAATTTATGGAAAATGTGCTGAATGCATTTACCTATGACGGAAAACTCTACTGCGTGGCACCGTCCTTCAGCGTATCCACACTTGTCGGTAAGAAGAGCGTGGTAGGCGATAAGAATATGTCTCTTGAACAACTGCAGGATCTTGCAAAGAGTATCGGCCCCGAAACAACCGTATTCCAGGATATGACAAGAGAACAGTTTTTGAGAACCTATATGTACTACAACCAGTCCGAATTTGTAGATCTGTCTACCGGAGAAGCAAAGTTTGACAGTCCCGAATTCATAAAGCTTTTGGAATATGCCAAGACCTTACCCGAAGAGATAAATTATGAAGATGATCAGGATTGGGAATATTCTTCGGCAGCATTCAGAGAAAACAGGGCTCTGGTTTCGCAGTTGAATCTTGGTGACTTTAGAGACAGCATCGGATATTACAAATATGTAATGTTTGCCGATGATCTGGGCTTTATCGGCTTTCCTACGAGCAAAGGAAGCGGACATGCCATAGGTTTTGATGCTGCTTATGCAATAAGTGCGAATTCAGAGAATAAAGATGAAGCGTGGAAGTTTATCAGTGCATATCTTTCGGAAGATTTCCAGAACAGCATTGATTGGGGATTCCCGATAAATAAAAATGCTCTCAAAGCTAAGGGTGAAAAGGCGAAAAAACCTCAGACCTACAAGAATGAAAAGGGAGAGGATGAGGAAATAGATGAGACATACTGGATCGGAGATAAAGAAATAAAGGCTCTGCCTCCGACACAGGCTGAGATAGATTCCTATATCAAAGTATTGGAGTCTGCCGACAGGCTTGTGAACTACAGTGAAAGTATATTGAACATCATGCTTGAGGAGACCGGCGGATACTTTAACGGACAGAAGGATGCCGAAAGTGTGGCCAAGGTTATCCAGAGCAGAGTCCAGATATATGTAAATGAGAACAGATAAAAAGGCATATAAGAAATAAAAAACTTCCCGTTTTGGATGATCTCCAAGGCGGGAAGTTTTTTATACTATATCTGCTTTATTGTTCATCATAAGATCCAGCATGATCGCCGCTATCTCCGGATCGAACTGCGTACCGGAACATCTGTCGAGTTCGTTCATGATCTCTTCTTTTGAAAGTGCACCTCTGTAGCATCTTACGGAATTCATGGCATCGTAGGAGTCTGCCACACAGATGATACGCGCTATCATGGGAATATCTTCTGCTTTAAGCCCCCTGGGGTAACCTGTTCCGTCATATCTTTCGTGATGATACAGAGCCCCTGATATGATATCCGGAATGGTGCTGAAATCTTTTAACATCTCCGCACCGTTGGTAGTATGGGTCTCAATGACTTTTCTTTCTTCGGGAGTAAGCTTTGCGGGTTTGTTCAATATGTTGTCGGGAATGCTCATCTTTCCGACATCATGTAACAGTGCAATGTAATAGATGTTATCCAGCTCTTCTTCCGAGTAACCCATGTGGGAAGCTATCAGTCGCGCATATTGGGCAACACGCGATGAATGACCTTTTGTGTACGGGTCTTTAGCATCAATAAAATTTGTAAAGGTCTTTATTGATTGAATGATTATCTGCTGATCTCTTGCTCTGCGTCGTTCATAGTATACCGACATGATGCGTACTGAGAGTGTAGAGAATACTGCGATCAGCCAGACAAGAGACAATACACACAATACATAGAAAAGTGCGAAGTGAGTTACCCTGTAGACCGGAGTGGCCGAGATTTTGAAGGTTTCTATCTCTTCCGTCTGAGGAGAGAAGAGGATGAAACCGAAGGTAACAGCTTCGCCGGCGGGAACATCAACATTGTAGTCAAGTCCCTTAAATGTTGCGACACCCTGATCGTCTATCGAAAAATCACAGCTCCAGGAATCGTTGATCTGAGCATCAGCGGGAAGCTGAAGCTTAACCTCCCAGTCGATCAAGGGATAGTTATTATTGTTATAAAATGTTGCATCATACTGATTGGCCCTTAAACCATAACTTTCAAGCCAGCCCTTGGATATCTCCAGATCAAATGATATCGGTCTTAAGGAAAGATCGTCACCGGGAGCCTGTTGTATCATTATGGGTTGGGCATGATTTATCTGATATCTGATATAACCGAAACCGATCAGTATCAGTATCAGTAAGCATACGTATAAAACGGGCAGCTTATTTGCGAGTTTTTTTACCATGTCTTAACCTTCTTCCCCCAATGTAATAATTTTAACTCAGTCAGGTCAAAAATACAATACGACTTAACGGGTGTCGGACCGATGAAAAGCTTGTAAAATTGATTTTTTGCACATTACATGATATAGTGTTTTTAGGTATGCATTACCACACTATGTTGAGATAAAAAACAGGCTTAACCATTGATATATGTATTCTGACTACGGAGGGGATATGAGAGAAGAGTGCTATTATAATGATTATGACAGAAAAGAGAATCTTCATTTTGATTCTAAGGTGGTTCACGGAGCCCTGGGATGCGATCCTATGACCGGATCTCTCAGCTTCCCAATCTTTCAGACAGCGACATATAAACACAGAACATTCGATGTTTCCACGGGATATCTGTATTCAAGATTGCAGAATCCGACAAGACAGGAACTCGAAAGGACCATGGCTATCCTCGAGGAAGGCTTTGAGGCATTTGCCTTTACTTCCGGTCAGGCTGCACACATGGCGCTTTTCGGAATGTTAAAAGCCGGAGACCATATCATATTATCCGATGATCTCTACGGCGGAACCTTCAGAATAGCGGAGGACATCTTCAGAGAACTCGGATGTGACTTCCAGTATGTGGACATGTCGGAAGCAGACAATTTAAGAAATGCCATGAAGGATAATACCAAAATGGTATTCTTAGAGACACCGACAAATCCCATGATGAGGGTTTCCGACATAAGAGAAGTATCGAAGATAGCACATGAGTACGGTGCGGTATTTGTAGTAGACAATACCTTCCTTACACCTTATTTCCAAAAGCCTCTTACTTTGGGAGCTGACATCGTGACTCATTCCGGAACAAAATATATCTGCGGGCACAATGATGTTATCGCAGGCATTGTTGTCATTAAGGATGATACATATTCCGATCATTTCCATATGCAGCTTAAGAGCCGCGGAAACGGACTCGGCCCCATGGACTCGTGGCTGCTCATAAGAGGTTTGAAAACTCTTTCGCTGCGCATGGAAAAGCACAATGCCAATGCAAAGATAGTAGCTGAATGGTTAAGGAAACACCCCAAGGTAAAGAAGGTTTATTATGCGGGGTTCGAGGATCATAAGGGATATGCAATAAGCCTGTCACAGACTACAGGATTCGGAGGCATGATATCCTTTGAACTTGACAGCCTTGAAACAGCCAAAAAGCTTTTAAGTGATGTAAAGATGATATTGTTTGCCGAGTCTTTGGGAGGAACGGAGACACTTGTAACTTATCCGCTCACTCAGACTCATGAATCGATACCGGCAGACATAAGAGAAAAGCTCGGTATAAATGAGCGTTTTATCCGTATATCCATCGGAATAGAAGATCCGAGGGATATAATAGCAGATCTTGAACAGGCCCTCGGATAGGGCACATGAAAGGCAGTAACATGGTCATACCATTTACAAAGATGCAGGCATACGGCAACGATTATGTATATGTAGATGCCACGAAAGTCAAAATAGATGACTGGAACGATCTTGCAATAAAGATATCAAACCGCAACTTCGGAGTGGGAAGTGACGGTCTCATACTCATATGCGATTCCGATGTATGTGATTTTAAGATGAGAGTCTTCGATCCGGACGGGACCGAATGTGAGATGTGCGGAAATGCATTAAGAAGCGTTTCAAAATATGTCTATGAATACGGAAAGACCGATAAAGAGGAGTTTAAGATAGAGACTATCGGAGGGCATCAGGTCATTAAACTGGATGTTTCTGACGGTAAAGTCACAAATATCCATGCCGATATAGGCATTCCCGTATTTGACGTAAAAAAAGTACCGGTCATACCCCAAAACACAGAAGCAAAAGAATTGTTTAACGTACCGGTAAAGATAGCCGACAGGGTCTTCAATATGTCATCCCTTTCCTGGGGGAATCCTCATACGGTCATGTTTATTGACGATGTGGATGAGCTGGACATAAAAAAATACGGACCTGCGATCGAGAATCATCCGATGTTTCCCAAACGTACAAATGTAACATTTGCTCAGGTGATCGACAGAGATACTATAAAGATAAGAGAGTGGGAAAGAGGAACCGGAGAGACCATAGGATGCGGCACAGGATGTTGTACGGCGGTTGTTTTTGCGGTAAGACTCGGATTGACAGACAGACATGTCGACGTTCATCAGATAGGTGGCATGTTACATATAGACTGGGACGATTCCGATCATGTTCATATGGTTGGACCGTCAACTGTCGTATATGAAGGAGAATATTATTATGAAGCTTAGTAAACTGTTGGAAGGCGTGGAATACGAACTCCTTCAGGGTAATGCCGACACGGACATATCGGCTATCGAATATGATTCGAGAAAAGTAAGACCGGATTCACTGTTTGTATGCATGAGCGGGTTTGCATCGGACGGACATGGCTATATATCCAGAGCATACGAGCTGGGAGCAAAAGCGGTCATAGTTGAAAAGAGCTTAAAGGAATGTCATGAGGCTCTGGAAAAGAAAGCGCAGGAAGACGGCTTTGGAGGGACATACGTACCTCTTAACATGACAGTCGTAAAGGTAGACAATTCCAGAAAAGCACTGGCCCTTATAAGTGCAACGTGGTTTGGACATCCGGCTGAAAAGCTTACCATGATAGGTCTTACCGGAACCAAGGGAAAGACAACGACCACACACATGATAAAGAGCATCATTGAAGCTTCAGGTCATAAGGTGGGCATGATCGGTACGATCGGATCCGTTATAGACGGAGAAAAGATACCTACAAAGAATACAACACCCGAGTCTTACGAGCTTCATTCATTGTTTGATACCATGGTAAAAAAAGGCTGTAAGTATTGTGTGATGGAAGTATCCAGTCAGGCATTTAAGCTTTTCAGGACATACGGTATCGAATTTGACTACGGTGCATTTCTTAACATTTCTCCCGACCATATCGGACCGGGGGAACATGAGAATTTCGAGGAATATCTCGAATACAAAAAACAGATCTTTAAGCAGAGTAAAACAGCCGTGGTAAATATAGACGATGAGCATGTGGGAAAGCTTTATAAGGAGGGTATCCCGTGTGAGAAAGTGCTTTCGGTCTCAACAAGAAAAGAAGCCTCTTTATACTGCGATAAGATAGAAGATATCTGGGAACCCGATCTGTTGGGAACAAGGATGCATGTAAAGGGCACCATGGAAGATAACTTTGTTATATCCATGCCTGGACGGTTCAATGTGGAAAATGCACTTGTGGCAACGGTCATCTGTAATGACTGCGGCATTTCGAAAAGAGCAATAGAGGAAGGACTAAAAAAGACTTCGGTCAAGGGAAGGACACAGCTCATAAAAGAAGCTTCGCATATCGCGACATTCATTATCGATTATGCGCACAATGCCTTAAGCATGGAAAGTCTTTTAAGCATGCTAAAGGGGTATGCGCCCAAAAAACTGATATGCGTTTTCGGCGGTGGCGGAAACAAACCGAAACAGCGTCGTTACGACATGGGCGCGGCAGCCGGCAAATATGCGGACCTTACCATTCTTACGGAAGACAATCCGCGTTATGAGGAAATAGAGAACATAAACAATGATATCATTGTGGGGCTTGACGCCTATAAAGGGAAATATGAGATCATCCTTGACAGAAAAAAAGCGATAGAATATACCATAGATACGGCTGAGCCGGGATATATTGTTGCTTTTATCGGAAAGGGTCACGAGACCTATCAGGATGTAAAAGGAGTAAAAACATATTTTTGTGAGGAAGAGATCATAAAAGAATATGTACAGAACAAGAAAGCGTTGTCATAGGCAGCGCTTTTTTGGTGCAGATAATATATAAAATGTGTTACACACTGTTGGATATTATGTTTATTGGGGCAAAATTGTATTCACACGTACAACGGGCAAACGGCATTTATGCCGGGGGTTTGTGAGCAGGGAGGCAATATGTTTACGTGGAATTTTCAGTATATATCAAAGACTAAGCTGCGAGAGACATTTAATCAGCTCATGTTTGATACTAAAAAAGGAGACATACTGGTCAGGATACACACGGCTATACATCAGGGAGAAGAGGCTGTGGAACTGGCTGCGTTCATAAAAAGTATTGTGCCAAAAGCAAAGATACTGGGGACCAGTACTTCAGCAGTCATAAGCGGAGGGAAACTATTATATGATCAGTGTATCATCTCGGTTACCCAGTTGTCTGCAGGAAGCATCAGAACAGCGCTGATACCGACATTTGACAGACACAGGGATACACCGGTTGACGCTGACAGGATCTGTGAAAGGGTTTTGGACAGTGTGATCTCTTCGGATACTAAGCTCATGCTTACATTTCTTACCGGGAAATATGCCGATGTATACGGTTTTGTGGAAAAGTGTAATGAGCATTTCCCTTGGGTTCAAATGCTTGGCGGAGTTGCCAATACTCCCAATGTCAGTCTCAGGAATTTTCTGGATTCCGGCTTTGTATTCAATGAAAAAGGATATTCGGATAAGAGTCTTATGGTTGCTACCATAAGCGGAGAGAGCGTAGAGAGCTTCACTTCATTTGCAAGCGGTGCACAGGCCGTAGGTGAGGATCTGACCATCACAAAGACCGATGGTGTC
>CACZSE010000312.1 GCA_902783735.1 uncultured Lachnospiraceae bacterium | reverse complement strand
TATGTGCTCTCTTACAAGTAATATGTCTCTCTTTGCCGAGAGTTTCCAGTGAATATCTTTGATCCTGTCACCGGGTATATATTCTCTGATGTTTGATGTATCGGAATATTCATTACCTTTTTGCGAATCATCCTCATTGTCGGTAAAACCTGATAAAACACCAAGTTTTTGAATATCGTCCAGATTTTCATAAAGAGGCAATACACATACCGATACAGCCTGTTCTAAGGGGACTATTGCTTTTACAAATCCCATAAGATCGTAAATCTCGCATTTTTCCAGTCTTGTCTCTACTATCCCGCAATTTGAGACCTTGCAATAGAGAGGATTTTTATTATCGGAGGCAGCAACAAGCGGAATGGTAAATATCTGAGATATCTCTTCACCATAAAATAAATTTTTGATGTTCAAAAAGCATTTACAGTTTAAAGATGTCAATATGCTCCTGTTTTTTACGATGATCCCTATTCCGATATCAGAACCTACGTGAGTCTGATTTTCCGAAGCAAAAAGCATTATATCAATATAGGGAAGCATATATCTTAGCATCATAATCGAAATAATGGGTAAAATGAGAAATACAGCCATGAACAGAAAGCATGTATAGCTTCTTGTAAAAGAAAAAAAGGCCACACCAAAAATACCGTAGGCAATAAAGAATGCTACCAGACGGAGTACGTTTAATCTGACCTTTATTTTTGAAATATCATTATATGTTTTATTTTTCATTACTGTCTTGGAGGTGTTACATAAGCAAGTAATTCATTTATGACCGCACCTGTATCAAGTCCCTCGGTCTTTGCCTTTGGACTTATCTTTATCCTGTGTCCGAAAACATCCCTGATGACATGCTGAACATCTTCTGCACGCACAAAATCAACACCGTTTATATAAGCAAAAGCTTTGGACATCTTTAGTAAGGCTATGGAGCCTCTCGGACTTACGCCTCTTGAAAACAAAGGATGCTGTCTTGTTGCTTCACTTAACTCGGTAATATATTCATAGATCGAATCATGGACAAAAAGCTCGGAGCTTTCCTTTTTCATCACATTAAGCTCATCGAGTGATATGACCGGGTCGATCTTAACCTTTTCAGATCCACCGTTGTTTTTTAAGATCTCAACCGTATCGGAGTGAGAAGGATAACCCATGGTCAGACATACCAAAAATCTGTCGAGCTGTGATTCCGGAAGCATGTTGGTCCCTGCGCTTCCCGATGGATTCTGCGTCGCGATAACAACAAAATTGTCATCGACTTTTCTCGTGATCCCATCGATCGTAACGCTGCCCTCTTCCATTACTTCAAGCAGTGCCGACTGGGTCTTTGGTGAAGTTCTGTTTATCTCATCGGCAAGAAAGAAATTGCAGAAGATCGGGCCTTCCTTAAATTCAAATTCCTTGGTGTTTGAATTATACATTGAAAATCCCAATATATCACTGGGTAAAACATCGGGTGTAAACTGAACTCTCTTATAGTCCATGGAAAGAGTTTTGGCAAATGTGGTACTGAGAGTTGTCTTTCCGACTCCGGGAATGTCTTCCATGAGTACATGACCGCCTGCCAGTATTGCAGACATGACCTTTATGACCACATCGTCCTTTCCTTTTATGACTTTATTTACTTCCTTAAGCGCATCGTATAACTTGCTCATAAATTGATATTTCCGTCACTTTCTCAAGAAATCGGCCCGGTCAAATGACCGGGCCGGATAGCTTATTGTCATTATCGTTTTTCGAAATCCTCAACAGCCTGGATGATCAGATTTACCGTTCCTTCTGTTCCGAGTAAAGAACTGTTTATGCAAAGGTCGTAAGATTCGGCTCTTCCCCATTTTTTAGAAGAGTAATAGTTGTAATAACTTGCCCTTCTCTTATCCGTCTTGAACATCAGCTCTTTGGCTTCTTTTTCTTCAACGGAAAATCTTTGCATGAGCCGTTTACATCTGTCATCTTCATTGGCATAAATGAAAAGTCTTAGCACGTTATCATAATCGCTCAATGCATAATCGGCACATCTTCCGACTATAACGCAAGGCCCCTCATCTGCGATCTTTTTTACGGTATCGAACTGAGCCAGAAAGACCTTATGGCTTATAGGCATATCAACGAATGTCGATGTATTATATCCGAATGAATAAGTGTCCATAACAAGATTGTACAAAAAAGAATTTGTAGGCTTCTCATCATGCATCTGTATCATCTCTTCGCAAAATCCGCTTTCTTTTGCGGCTCTGCTTAAAAGTTCACGATCAAAAAAAGGAATATCAAAATGTTTGGAGAGCTTTTCTCCTATCTCTCTTCCGCCCGAACCGGCCTGACGTCCGATGGTAATGATAGTATTCATAAGCATATCCTCCTTATGACATTATTTTAACTCATAATATCATAGTTTCTCAAGATAATCTTTAAAGTATTGGGGCAATGGTGCCACCGTTTCGATGTACTCTCCTAAAGACGGTGATATAAAGCCCAAAATATATGCATGCAGGCACTGCGTGTCGGCTCCGAAACGGTTTTTATTCTTTCCATAGACAAGATCCCCCAACAGCGGATGGCCGATATGTGCCATATGAACTCTTATCTGATGGGTCCTTCCGGTCTCAAGCCTGCACTCGATATATGTATAATCTTTAAATCTTTCAAGTACCTTTATATGAGTTACGGCTCTTTTTCCGTCAGGGACTCTGGCCGACATCTTTTTCCTGTCTTTGGGATCCCTGCCTATAAGAGTCTCGATCGTCCTCTCATCCTCTTTAACAACGCCGTGTACTATAGCTCTGTACCTTCTTGTGATGGAATGATCTTTAAGCTGTTGTGCAATGCATCTGTGCGCATTGTCATTTTTGCATGCAATAACGGAGCCTGTGGTATCTTTATCTATCCTGTGGACGATACCGGGGCGTAAAACACCGTTTATGCCGCTGAGCGACCCCGAACAGTGATATAAGAGCGCATTTACAAGAGTACCGCTCAGGTGTCCGGGTGCCGGATGAACAACCATGTTTTTGGGTTTGTTGACGACAATGACATCACTGTCTTCATAGAGAATATCAAGAGGTATATCCTCGGGAAGGATATCGGGTATCACACTGTCGGCAGTCTCAAAGCAGACTTCATCACCGCTCTTAAGTATATAACTGGCCTTTTGAGGTTTTCCGTTTACATATACCTCTTTATCCTTAATGATCTTTTGCAAAAAAGACCTTGAGAGCGCTTCTTCCGTAAGAAGAGTAAGTCCCTTATCAAGTCTTTCGCCTTCATATAGTTCATCTATCGAAAAATCGTATCTTTTCATGCTTTATCCAAACAGGTTAATGACCGTCTTAATCCCTGTTTCTTTTAAGAAAATCAAGATCCTCATCCTTGTAAACAAAAAGAATGAGTATAAACAGCGCTGCGGCACTGAGAGTAACATAGATATCTGCAACATTGAATACCGGGAAATCTATAAGTTCAAAATAAAAGAAATCCACAACATATCTGTTAATGACTCTGTCGATCATGTTACCGACAGCTCCCGATAAAAGAACCACCAATACACACTCGCCGTAGATATATTTTCTTGTCACAGGCATTTTATAAAGGACAAAAACGACCGCCAGAATGAAAACAGTGCTTATTGCGATAAAGAATATCTGTTTATTCTGAAACATCCCGAAAGCAGCACCTCTGTTTTCAAGATATGACAAGACAAATACCTTATCTATCAGTATGAATGCAGGCTTGTCTTTTAAATGTTTAACGGCAAGCCATTTTGTAAATTGATCAAAGAATATAAGTAAAAACATAAGACTTATATCCATTGTCATGTGAAAACGTTTGGATCTTTCTTTCATGTCTGTTATTCTTTCATATCATCTTCTGTAAATAAAAGCTCTTTTAACGCTTCTCTCAACTCTTCGTCGGTAACATCATA
>CACZSE010000311.1 GCA_902783735.1 uncultured Lachnospiraceae bacterium | reverse complement strand
TGCTTGCAATACGTGGGATATTAGCTCAGGTGGTAGAGCACTTGACTTTTAATCAAGTTGTCCGGGGTTCGAATCCCCGATGTCTCACTTCTTTTGAGAGGCTTCAAATCCAGTATTTATGCGGGTTTGAAGCTTTTTGATTTTCTGAGATTTGGGTCAGGTGACCCAATTTAGTGACCCAACGAGGGTTAAGAAACGGCCAATTTTGACTTTTCGATCGCATCTTCAACAAAGCTGTCTGTGGTAACTGTATATCTTTCAAGATTAATGGTAGTTGAGTGACCAAGTATCGCTGCTCGTTCAGCTACATTCAACCCTATCGAAACCATCCACATGTTGAAGGACTTTCTAAAAGCGTGGTTGTTTGTGACATTATATCCAAGTTTTTTACAGAGTTTGTACAGTGATCTTTCATATGATACGCTGTCTGTTTCAGGGAATACATATTCAGATTCTATATTAAGCTCTTCCTGGATACTTTTGATCTCACTTAAAAGCTTCGGAATGTTTGGATCTATAAACGGTATTTTACGTCCGCCTTGTGGTCTGCCCTTCTCTTCTTTCAGCCAAGGGATTATTTCGAATCTGTCATCTCCACGTTTTCCATCATGCCTTATCTGCATCTGATGAAGATATATATGATCCTCTTTTATATCATCCCATCTAATAGCCGGCAGTTCAGATGCACGCATACCTGTATAGCTTGACAAGAGTCCCATCAAAGAGTATTTACATCTTTCGTATGAATGTCTGTTTTCATCAATACGCTTTTGAAAACTCTCTCTCAGGGTTTTTACTTGCGCCTCAGAAAATGCCATGTTTGTTTTGGGCTTGATATTCTTGAACGCTCTAACATTGTTTTTGAACAGGGATGACGGATTGATGTTTATCAGTGGATTGTTCTCTCTGCATCCGACCTCAGGATCCGAAGCTGCCTGAAAGATAATATTGAGAGTTCCCTTTAATTGCTTAACTTCTGAAAGAGACATATCATGCTTCTGCTGAGCTTCTCTCATATAAGCCCATAGAAACGAACTTGTTATATCTCTGACATCACAAGCAAGAAACTCTTCGGTAAAATAGCTCTTTTTCGTCCGATCGTGTCTTTCGATAGTGGAAGGCTGAGGGTTTGTACGGTTGATCCTGAGTTCAATACCAATATCATACCAAGCTCCGATTGTATAAGAGTTATTCTCATTTTGCGAATAGATCTCATACAACTTTTCGTACAATGAATCCAGATCCTTAGCTCTGATCTTGTTAGTTTTACTACGAGGATCTCTGGTAGACCAGTAACCACCTTTATTATTGGGCGGAGTGATAGCTCTGGGAAGGCCGTCTTTGTTAACATGACGTTTTTTAACAAAGTCTTTGATCCATGCTTTTCGTTTATTAAGTTGTAATATATTCATAATGTGCTCACTTTCTTTAGTAGAAAGTTCTGCCACATTGATGTTATTTATTTTAGCATAATCTATGAATTCCTGCACAGATACTTCAAAAAAGTTTTCCATAACGACCTCCTTTCTTCAAAGCTGAAAATAAAAAAGACTGCATGTATCAAACAAGCAGTCGTTAAATATCAAATAACATCTTACAGAATTTTATATTGATGGTTATCTTGTAATAATGTTGTCTTTGTGTTTGGTTACGTCTTTTTCCTTTCTTGAAATAAGTGTCTCAATATTTCTTGATGCAGTCATCAGCTGTTTATGGTCAGAGTTCAGTTTGTGATATTCATCATAAAGGGCATCCTTCTTTTGTATGAGCTCATCAAGCCTAGCTTTGATATCAGCAGCTTTGGTAGAAGGATCTACATCTTTAGATGAAAGAATCTTACATGCTGATCTGAATAACATCATACCGGCTGAGTGTTCTTCCTCATACTGTTTACTCTTACCTGAGTTTAAGTATCCTACATAAACATCCCTGTATTTTTCTCTGCGCTTGAGTGCCTCATGGATCTCAGTGAGTTCATCAATCTGAGCTTCATATTCTTTAATGGATGATCTCATATCTTTTAACGCATGGGTCCATTCATTCTGTTTTTCTTCTATCTCAGAAACAGAAGTTATACCATGCGTATTTAAAAACGCATATGTGGCTGCTATCTTTTTTACTTCGGATAAAGCAACTTTGTTTTGGTATGCAGGATTCTTTATCATATCAAGTCTGTCTGACAGATCCTTTAACAGACCGATCTCCTGTTTAGGAGGTGCGATATATGGAGTAGCGTCGACATCTTTATATTTTATACGTGTGATGATCGCATCCATGGTGTATTTATCACCAAGATTTTTAAGACGCATATAACGCTGAGATCCTTCTTTTTTGATCGAATAATTATCATTGGTCACCTTTATCTCATAACCTGATTTCTTTAACATCTCGATCAGTTCATCAAAAGAATTCACAAGCGGTATGTATGAATCGATCGTGTTTTTTAACACCTGTCTGTTTGAATTGTTTGTCCTTATATCCTTATATTTGTAATAAGGCTCTGTACTTTTTTCATTACTCTTTATAACAGACAGACCATACGATGCACATAATTCATCATTGATCTCTCTCATCTTATTGAATGAATTAATGTTCTGTCTGAACTTCTTATGATCGGTAAATGACACATTGTTAAATATGATGTGGTTATGAATATGATCCCTGTCAACATGAGTCGATAAGACAAATTCATACTCACCGTTTGTATACCTCATGGCAAGTTTTTTACCTATCTCATGTGCGAGCTCAGGAGATATCTCCCCCGGTGCAAATGACTGGATGATGTGTTGTGCTTTCACATTTCCGATCTTTGATCCATAAGAAGCTGTCTGTTCAAACTCGATATCCGCTGTATGAGATGCACAGCCATAAGACGAAACAAGTATTTCACCATCGGTCTTATCTGGATTGATTATGTAATTGATCGCATCTAATACTGAGTACTTGATAGGATGTATCTTTGATATTGCCATATGCTCACCATCATCTCCTTTATCTCATCTATTGTTTCTTTGCTTACGATGTCACCGGAATTCAAAGCATGAGCTATCTGATTTATGTTGTTGCCGATCTTGCTTAGCTCATGTGTAAATTCCTTTATCTGTTCAGAGTCATCTATCACAAAAAAGTATGCATCGATCATACTGCGGCGTGCATATTTCGAAAAAGAAGTTACATGTGCAAGCTCCATTCTCTCTTTAATAGCTGCTTCTTCTGCATCCGACAGATAAATAAGATGTGCATTTTTTCTCTTCCTGTTTGGCTTATCTTTCTTCATTTTTTCTCTTCCTCCTTTGCTCTTGATAGCTAAATAAATGTGTTAAGGGTTTGGGGTTACCCCCAAAATTTTTACAGCGTTTTAGCTGTCATTTAGCAACTGTGTATATACAGTTGCTATGCTTGCGATTACTGATTAATGAAAAATACCCAGGGTTTAAGACCTAGGTATCACACACTTAAGTATCACTAAAAATGGCGTAAAAAAAGACATCCACTTATAGGATGTCACAAACTTTTTGCAGGTTGTTTATATTAACATATTAACACGGATAAAACCAAAAGCAATACTACCTGTGATATCAGTTTAGTACCGTTTAGGTTTCATTGGACACTTGGATCATAACCGCAGGTATCTTCAAAAGTTTCTTATGATATCATTGTAACACGGATATTTGACAAAACCATATGTATTTAACCCGCACTTTACCCGTGTGTTAATTTACTGGGAAGTCGACCTCATCATCTCTTATAATATAATCATACCATGAGATCAGGAGTGGTAAATGTTTTATGATTACGTTTTCTTTACGCTTTGTTTTCACTTCATACCAAAGCAAGTCCTGATCTTTTACAATAACATATTAACATGATGCTGTTCCCAATAAAAGGTAGCGATCTGTGTCAGATCTGTACATTTACTGTGGAATTGAAATG
>CACZSE010000310.1 GCA_902783735.1 uncultured Lachnospiraceae bacterium | reverse complement strand
AGCATAAATCCGTTTTCCACTGTAGCCATAAGACAGGTATCAAATCCTATAAAATCAAAATACATGCCGGCATTTTTAAGTGCGCTGTCAAGTCCTGCCAGATTCATAGAACCCGAATAAGCATTCTTTTCGTCATATCCGTATCCTGTTATGGAACCGCCGCCGTGATCCCAAAGGATCAGTTCATTTCTGTCGGCCGGATACCTCTCAGCACAATACTTTATGAATTCCGTAAGAGTATTGGGATCCACCATGGCCCCATTACCCATATTCTCTTCGAGGCATATGAATTTGCCGTCTTTTATCTGATAAATCTGATTTACAGAGGAACTTATGACATTATTTTTCCATCTCTTACATCCGCCCGTATAAACAAGCAGATTTACCTTGTCGCTTAAGGTTGCCTGAAGCATCTCATTTAAGTCATTGGTTGCCATACCGCTCTTGGATTCAAGGTCGGTACCGCAAAGATATACCATGATCGTAACGGTATCTTCACCGTTCCCTGCTATGACAGTTCTCTTTTCTCTCGCACCTTCAGCAACCGTCATGTCTGCCTGTGCAGAAGCCGATGTGGAAGATGAGAATATATCCTGCTGTGACTGAGTCTGTCCCGTCAGGTCATAGTTTCCCGACTGGTCATCGGAAATATCTCCGCCCAAAAAGGCTTTGATAAGTATAAATATAACAATGAGAGCAACACCTCCCATTCCAAAGCCTCCGGCTCTTGTTCCGGCTTTTTTTGCACTTCCTCCTCCCGAAAGCTGAGTGGGAGCCGATGAATGACTGTTTGAATGTGACCCTGTATTACCTACGGGCCCTGTTCCCAGACCGTCCCCGGTCTTTTTAACACTGCCCGATCCTTCACTTACATTTTTCTGTCGGCCTGTTGGTCTGTTTTTATCCATAATATCCTCCGTACTACCTTCAATGATCGTAACGCACATATTTTATCACTTTTAGGTCATCAAAAAAAGTCCTCATATTTGAGGACTTTTTTATTATAGTCTTATCATTCGTACCAGGGTCTTTCAATATCGATGCTTATGTCATCCCTTGATACCGTCTGCATGAGCTGTAAGAATTCCTGTCTGTAATCATCGTCGGGGTCTGTCTTCTTTACATTTTTGATAGCCTGTTTTAAAGCTTCTTCTCTTGTCATGTCTACAAGATACTCACTGTCGTTTAAAGCCATTGAGAATTCCGCTACCGAAGTCGCAAAAATGAAATCATCCGAAGGATTCTTAACATAATTATCCACACCTATCGGGTATTCAAGATATTTGGATTCATCCTTGTCGGGATCCTTATATGCTATTGACAATGTACACCATTCGTCCTTAGCTGCTGCCTTATCGGAAAGAACGTTGTCCTGGTATTTAAGATCACCCGATGTTTTTCCTTTTCCTTCAAGCTTGATCTCATATATAACGGTAACCTGATGTCCTGCCCCAAGTTCTCCGCCATCCTTTGTGTCATCCTTGAAATCTTCATCCGCAAGAGCTCTGTTCTCATATCCTAACAGTCTGTATTCTGAAACAAGTGCAGGATTAAACTCAACCTGGAACTTGGTATCTTTTGCCACCGTATAGATCGTAGATGTCATCTCATCCACAAGAACCTTTTTAGCCTCGCCTATGGTATCGATGTAAGAATAGTTACCGTTTCCTGCGTCTGCAAGAGTCTCGGCTGTAGTATCATTGTAGTTACCCATACCAAAACCGAGTACAGAAAGATATACTCCCGTTTCCTTTTTCTCACTGATCATTTCCTTAAGCTCACTTCCGGAAGTCTTTCCCACATTGAAATCTCCGTCTGTTGCAAGGATGATCCTGTTGTTGCCCCCCTTGATAAAGTTTTCCTGAGCGATCTCGTAAGCCTTTTCGATACCGCCCTCACCGTTGGTAGATCCCGAAGCTTCCAGACTTTCAAACGCTCTGTTTATCTTTCGTGTTTCATTTCCTCTCACACCTTCAAGTACCACATCGGTTCCGCTCGCATATGTTACGATCGAAACTCTGTCATTTTCTCCAAGGTTTTCCGTTAAAAGTCCCATGGCTTCCTTAAAGAGTTCCAGCTTGTTCTTTCTGCTCATTGATCCGGAAACATCTACCAAAAATACGATGTTTGAATCGGGTGTATCTTTTCTCTTAAGATCCTTTGTGTTGATACCTAAGATCATGAGTTTACTCTCGTCATTCCACGGGCAGTCTGAAACGACAGCATCCACTGCAAATCTTTCTCCCAATCCGGGTGATGAATAATCATAGTCGAAGTAATTTAAGAGTTCCTCTGTTCTAACGGCTCCTTTGGGGAAATCATATAAACCGTAACCCTCGTTTACAAGCCTTCTCATGTTTGCGTAGCTTGCGGTATCTACATCTGCAGCAAATGTTGAAAGCGGTGATACGGAAACATCCTTAAATCCGTTTTCATCAATTTCGGTATACTTCTCATTTGATATGTCTTCTTTAGCTTTCTGCTCGTATCTGTAACTTCTTGTATTGTCGTACCACTTTGCACTCAGCGATTCCTCTTCCACCGCCTCCTGTTCCGTGGCATAGCTGTCTGATGTAGCATTGGGAGCAACCGCGAAATTCTTAGCACTGTTTGCTGCATTACTTTTGCTGCCTGCTGCTTCCGATCCGGCCTTATACGAATCTGATGCAGCTGCTTCTGCAGGTGCTTCATCATATGTAGTATATTCCTCGGTTACTGCAGGTTCATAGTCTGCCACAGCCGTGTCACTTGTATTGCTGTTACCGCATCCGCTTAATGATGTTACTGAAATTGAAAGTGCAAGTAATATAACAACCAATCTTTTCTTCATAATAAAATCCCTCCCGGTATTAATCTTTGTTTCAGGTTTAACTCCTGTTATTTAATATACGTTTCCAAGATTAATAATTTATGGGGGGGATTTTAAAATTTTTTTTATTTTTTTATTATTCTTTTTTTAATTCATATATAAGCTCATCGGTATCCGCTCTGTAAACAGCCTTGATCTCTATGTCCGTGTCGGATCCTTTTGTACAGATCATATAATATAATGTTTCATCCGTCATATCTTTAAAGAATATCTTAACAGCCTTTTCAGAAGCACCTTCAACTTTAGACTTATTGTTGAATTCCCGTGTTTCCTCTGTGTTGTTTGCTTCAAAACAATACGGCTCTTTTATCCCGGCATCGTTTAATGTTTCTATCATGCCGGTCGCTATCGTTACATCGCAATCCATGATCTGTGCCAATGATATTGACTGCTTCAACGTATCAGGCTCGGTTACGATGAACGAATCGCCCGCTGATTCAGCCGGTGCTGCGGTAAATGTTTCTTTGCTGTCCGATCTGTAGCTGTCGGATGTGTCGTCCGCTGCTTCAATGGCTGCCTCTTCTTCACATTCTGCCTCCTGAGCTGTTTCTTCATATGCGGGTGCCGTATCCGCCTGAGCAGGAGCTTCGGCACTGTAGCTGATACTGTTGTCGGTTGCCGCATCCATAGTCGTGTTCTTTACGCCTCCGACCATTTTAAATACCCCTACCGCCAATAAAAGAGCTGCAGCTGCCATGACGGTATTTCTCAGATATATGATCGTTCTGTTTCTCTTTTGTATTTTTATCGTATCTGTTTTTTCTTCTTTAACTTCTGTTTCCGATACTACCTCATTTTGTTTTCTTTTAACTTCGTACTCATCTATTCCTGCCTCTATGCGACTCCAGAGATCCGGCGTCTCAAGGCTTATCTGTTTTGTATATTCAATTTCAAGCTCCTTCATAGTAGCCGTACCTCCTTAATTTTTTTATCGCTTCCCTGTATCGCCAGGTAACCGTACCCATCGGAACATTTAAGCTCTGCGATATCTCGGCAAATGTCATTTGCGCCAGTACCTTCATATTGACGACCATCTGCTGATCCTCGCTAAGCATCTGTATCGCTTCTTTTATACCGATGTTTTCTAAAACCTCTGCTTCGGTATCATCATCCGAAACAGGTTCTGTGACCGTTATTTCGTCTTCATCCTTTGAAAAACTCTCAAGGACTTCTTTTTTGTATTTTCGTATATGGTCTATGGCCATGTTTCGTGCCATGGTGGCCATATATCCTTTATGCCCGCTTCCGCTCTTATACTTATCTGCCTGTTGCCAGAACTTTATAAAGAATTCCGATGTTATATCCTCGGCATCTTCCTTCCTTCCGACTACACCGTAAACTATCCTGTAGATGTAATCCAGGTAGGCATCGTATATCTCCTTCAATCCCGACTTGTCATGCTCAAGTATTTTTTTGATGCAGGCGTCAAATGCCGCCTCTGTCAATTTTTTACCTCCTGTCGTTACAAGAGGCCTGTTCGGTAACAACTTCTCTTCTGCTTATGTTACGGATCGGGCCTCGATTATTTATGGGTTTCTATGCCAATATTTCGCAAAGTCTTCTTATTCGATTCTTCTTTGATGCGGTGATTATGACTCTGTCGCCTTCCATTATCTTTGAATTGCCCGAAGGGATGATAAGTCGTGAGTCCCTTATGATCCCGGATATCAATACGTCTTTTTTCAGTTTAAAGCTTTTTTCTTTAAATAAGACATTCAGCTTTGTAAATCCGCTGTCGGCGATAAATTCCATAACCTCAGCCATGCCATCGGCAATGTTATAAAACTTTCCGATGTCATTTTGTGCATCACCCATCTCATAATATCTGACAAACCGAAGCATCTTAAGTACCGCAAGCTCGGTAGGTGATACCGTTATATCCATATTTACCTTGTGTAACAGTTTTACGTGACCCGGCTTATCTACTCTGGTGATGATCGAAGGAACATTCTGTGACCATGCGAACATGCTTACTACCAGGTTTGCCTCATCATTGTCCGTTAAGGAAATAAGTGCGTCAGACTTGTCAACATTCTCCTCTTCGAGCACATCGGTGATATCACCTTCCGAGTATGAAACGTTTATCGACGGGAATCTTTCCATCAGTTCCCGGCATCGACTGATATTGTTTTCAAGAACAGTTACATTCTTCTTACTCTTTATAAGCTGCTCCAAAAGATATTCCGCGGTTATTCCTCCACCGACAACGGTTATGTTTTTTGCACTGTTAACCGATGCATTTAACATATTTAATGTTTTGGGAATATCTGCTTTTGCAGCAACGATACCCAGCATATCGTCCTT
>CACZSE010000309.1 GCA_902783735.1 uncultured Lachnospiraceae bacterium | reverse complement strand
TCTCCCGATGGTACGATGTTATGGCATCCCACTACCGAAAAGATCGGTCAGCCGGTCGAAAATGCTGCAGTAAAAGGAATAGTGGCAGATCTTGAAGCCGGAAAGACGGTAGATGACGGATATGTAATATATGAATATAAAGACGCTTTGAAACTTGCGGGATATTCCTTTACCGATACCGGAAATATAGTCTTGGTCACAGCGGATTATGACAAGCTGATCAGAATAGACTATGATAAGCTTATCGGTGAGATTGAGATCTCCGGAGTAGAAGGTTCATATGCATACATGGTATCACCTGACGGAACAATGCTTTATCATAAAAATGCCGAGAAGATCGGCCAGCCTGTTGAAAATGCGGCAGTAAAGGGGATAGTTGAAGACTTACAGGCCGGAAAGACGGTTGAGGACGGATCGTGTGCATACGAATATAAGGGCGCTTATAAAGTTGCGGGATATGCATTTACACGCACCGGAAACATAGTTATTGTTACCGCTGACAGAGATGCCATGATGTCTGAAGTTGACAGTATGAAAGCATCACTGGTGATCTATGGTATCATTTGTCTTATCCTGGCTGTAATAATTGTGATAGCATTTACCACATTTATGCTTAAGGCTCTCGGTGAGCTTGTACCGATAATAAATAAGAATTCGAACTTTGATTTCACTCAGGATAACACCATGGATAAGCTTGCTAAACGTTCCGATGAGATAGGTATCATTGCGCAGGCGCTTGAAAAGACGCGAAACAGCTTAAGAAGTGTAGTCGGAACAATATCGGATGCAGGTCAGAGCATAGATCAGAATGTTGAAGAACTGAGATCAACGATCGACAGAGTAGGATTCCTATGTGAAAACAATTCAGCTACCACTCAGGAACTTGCTGCCGGCATGCAGGAGACAGCCAATTCAACTTCCAATATTGCCGATAATGCAGCAAATGTGCATACAAATGCTCAGGGAATAAGAGAACTTGCCGATGAAGGTTCAGCTCTTTCCAAAGAAGTTCTCTTACGTGCAAATGAACTTGCTGCGGCAACCGAGTCAGCAGGAAAGAAGACCATTGAGATATATGAGTCCGTAAAGGTAAAATCTCAGGAGGCTTTGGTTGCATCCTCTGCTGTAAATAAGATAAATGAACTGACAGGAACCATCATGGCCATATCTTCGCAGACAAGCCTTTTGGCTCTCAATGCTTCGATAGAGGCTGCAAGAGCGGGCGATGCCGGCCGCGGATTTGCCGTTGTAGCAACGGAGATCAGCAAACTGGCAACTCAGACTTCCGAATCTGTTAAGGATATCAGTGATATAGTTTCTGAAGTAAATAACGCTGTATCAATGATGTCGGATTGCCTGACAGAGATAACATCCTTCCTCGAATCCAATGTTTTATCCGATTACAGGGATTTCGGAAGGGTAGGCGAGCAGTACAAAGATGATGCAGACACCTTCGGAAACAGCATGGAGAACATCAAGCAGAGCATTGTAGAACTTACGGCTGAGCTTGAGAGCATTGCGGATGCCATAAACGGCATAAATGATACTGTAAGGGAATCTACCGGCGGAGTAACGGATATTGCCGAGAAAACAAGCGAGATGGTAAATGATTCGAGCGACAGTATGGAAAAAGTTACGGTATGTAAGGATGCAGTTTCGGATCTGAGGGATATAGTAGGGCAGTTTACTTTATAGTATGGCTTAAGGGAACTCACATAACATAGTGAGTTCCTTTTTCTTGTCTTTTTATGCTATAATAAGGGGACGAAAAAAAGGAAGAGTATATGATATTTATTGAATTTCTGAGTCAAAACTATATGACGATACTCATAGTAGTCTCGCTCATGGTCATAAGGTTTGCTTTCAAAGAATATAAGATACCTGCTGCGCGTCTAGTACCTCTAATCGCATTCATTGTAGTTATCAGCGCCACCACATACTTTTTGAATGAATGGTCCTACCATACTGTCTGGTCTGATCCTGTCGGAGCGGATTTTGAGTGGCATATAAGATTCAGGACCATAGTATCTATAATAGATTATGTGATCCAGCCGCTCTATGTTCTTATAGAGCTTATGATCATAGTCCCGGATATGAAAAACAGGTTTTTGTTTTCGATACCTGCGATCATAAATACGATCCTGTATGTGACGTCTCCGCTTACTAACGGTCTTGTCTTTAAGATCAACTACCAGAATAGGTTTTTCAGAGGCCCTCTTGGTTACACCATATATTTCGTTACGGCCTTTTATCTGGTCGTTTTGGTGATCGTATCCATAAAGAGCTTCAGGGGCAACAACCGACGAAAAGGTATATTGCTTTTATTCATCGTAAGCATGATGCTTATGAGCATGTTCCTTGAATATAGAAACTGGACACCAGGAT
Organism: uncultured Lachnospiraceae bacterium; assembly: GCA_902783735.1. Lineage (GTDB taxonomy): Bacteria > Bacillota > Clostridia > Lachnospirales > Lachnospiraceae > Colinaster. Next base: position 7,606 of record CACZSE010000309.1, on the reverse strand, counting down.
ATATCGATGAAGCATCGGCTCTTTCCATATTGATATATTACATATATCTTATAGTGGTTTATCAGCAGGAACTCAGAGAGAGCATCGCACAAAAGGAGCTTAAGATAGCTCAGGATAAGGTGGCAATGCTTCAGGAACAGATACGTCCGCATTTCATATTTAATTCTCTGAATGTGATAAGAGCGCTGATAAAAAGAGATCCTGTGAAAGCGGCTGAAGGGATAGATCATTTTTCGGATTATCTGAGAGCCCATGTTTTTGCGCTTAAAAGTCCCGAACTGATACCTTTTGACGAGGAATTGGTAAATGTAAAGGCTTTTATTGCACTGGCTCAGCCTTCATATGAAAAACCTATAGATATAAGTTACGATCTTAAAGTTACCGATTTTATGATCCCTCCGCTCTCATTGGAGCCTATCGTAGAAAATGCGGTTAAGCACGGAATAGGAAAAGATGGCGGATATATAAATGTATCAAGCGAAGTTAAAGACGGTAACTATGTGATAACGGTTGAAAACAGCAATATAGAAAAGATAGACTATTCCCAAAAAGAAAGAACCGGCCTTGGGGTCGGGTTGGAGAATACAAAAACGAGGCTTGATATTCAGCTTGGAGGAACTGTTGATCTGAATATCAGCGAAGAAATGACCACGGTAATGATAACAATACCGGTCAGAGGTAAGGATGATCATGGAAAAGAAGAGCATATTGGAGTACGAGACGGTAGAGCTTGATACCAAGGAAAATGAACTGGTTATAATTGATCAGACAAAACTGCCCGGCAATATAGAGATCATTAGATTGAAGACCGCTGAAGAGATATGGAATGCCATATATCTTTTGAAGGTACGCGGAGCACCGGCTATCGGAGTTGCGGCTGCGATGGGATTGTATGTTTTGGCCGGCAGCATTAAAACCGACAGTTATGTCATGTTTTATGAAAAGTTCGAAGAATACAAGGATTATCTGAATTCGGCGAGACCAACGGCGGTGAATTTAAGCTGGGCGCTTAGCAGAATGGATAGACTTGTTCGGTCAATGAAAGATTCTGCCATACCGGATATCCTAAAAGCGCTTGAGAAAGAGGCGCAGAACATCAAAAAAGAAGATATAGCGGTATGCAGGGCTATAGGAGAATACGGTCTTTCCCTTGTTAAGCGGGGAGACGGTATACTGACTCACTGTAATGCGGGACAGCTTGCAACCTGCAAATATGGAACTGCCACGGCACCGATATATCTGGGGCATGAGCGCGGATACGGATTTAAAGTATTTGCCGATGAGACCAGACCGCTCTTACAGGGAGCTCGTCTCACGGCTTTTGAATTGCAGAGCGCAGGTATTGATGTGACTCTTATCTGTGATAATATGTCTGCGACTGTCATGAAGCAGGGAAAAGTAAATGCAGTCTTTGTAGGATGTGACCGAGTGGCGGCAAACGGAGATACCGCAAATAAAATCGGAACAAGTGTTGTGGCAACGGTCGCAAAGTATTATAATGTACCGGTGTATGTATGCGCCCCGACATCAACTATCGATCTTAATACTCCCGACGGAGAACATATAAACATAGAAGTTCGACCGGACAGTGAGATAACTGAGATGTGGTATAAGGAGAGGATGGCCCCTGAGGGAATAAAGGTATACAATCCGGCTTTTGATGTAACGGATCATTCACTTATAACAGGGATCATTACGGAAAACGGTATAGCGTATGAACCCTATACCGATTCTCTCAGGAAACTAAAACAATGAAAAGGATGTGACAGTCATGCAATCAGATCAGATAAACAATATAACGCTTGATCCGAATGCTTTAAAGACATCCTACCCAAAAGGACGACTTACGGTCATATCGATAGTACTGCTGATACTTAGCGTAGTAGCGGTTGTGAGTTTTCTTAACGGCGGATGGATGTATGCGGTTGGCATGATCGCTTTTGTGATCTATGTACCGCTAATAACTTTTGCACAGAAAAAAAGTGATTACAGGTTTGAGTTTCGGGATGAAAAAGGTCTTCGGGATTTTAAACTGTATTACAAAGATAAAGAGCTGAAACTCGATTACAGGCTGGACCGTACAGGCCGTTTTATGTGGGATGACAACCGCAAAAGTATAAATAACATAAGTTATGCGGATGGCAGCCGCATGAATACCGTATACACAAAATATCGCATTTTAAATTTTGTGAATTCATTCATGGAACAGAACGGGCTTAATGCCGCAGATTCATATTAAAACAGAAAGAGGAGTTAAAATGTTAAAACAAGTTTCAATTTATGCGGAAAATGTGAAGGGCAAGATGCTCGAGATCACGCAGACACTCATGAGCGCAAATGTGAACATACTGGGTTCGGTAACAAATGATTCGGCTGAATACGGTATAGTCAGGATGGTGGTTGACGACCCTGTAAATGCAGTCAATGCTCTGACCGAAAAAGGGATCATCTGTAAGATGACCGATGTCATTGGCGTTGAGGTAAATGATGAGGTCGGAAACTTAAACAAGCTTTTGCAGGCACTTCACGATGCCAATATAAATGTCAATTATCTGTATCTGTCATTTAACAGAGTATCCGGATGCCCTATCATGATACTTCATACCGAGGACACAAAAGAAGTAGAGAACAGCCTTAAAGCAAAAGGCTTTTCGCTGTGCTGATAAGTATATATTGAAATTGATTTTTGCGCCTTTTAGTGGTAGTATAGAAAAGGCGCTTTTTTATTTGATGGGAAGCTGTGGCTTCCTAATTATCATGATTAATAATAGTTATTTAAATACATGGAGGACGATATGACAAAGGATTTTGAAGGTTTACTCTCAAAGGTAAACGAATGTGAGACAAAGAAACTTGCTGTAGCTGTTGCTCAGGACAGACCGGTTCTTGAAGCCGTAAAGATCGCGAAGGAAAGAAAGATCGCCGATGCGATACTTGTAGGTGATGAAGATCAGATCAGAGCGATCGGTACCGAGATCGGTATGAACCTCGACGAATACAGGATCATAGATGAGAAGGATGTTGTTGAAGCTTCTCTCAAGGCTGTTAAGCTTGTTCATGACGGCGAAGCTGATATGTACATGAAGGGAATCCTTCCTACAGGAACTTTCTTAAAGAGTGTGCTTAACAAGGAAGTAGGTCTTCGTACAGGAAAGCCCCTTTCACATGTTTGCGTATTTGAGATTCCCGGAATAGACAGACTGTTATTCCTTACAGACGTTGCTTTCATGCCATATCCGACACTTGAGGATAAAAAGTGCATGATCGAATATACTGTAGATGTTGCAAAAGCATGTGGAGTAGACAATCCCAAAGTAGCCGTGCTGGCCGCTCTTGAGACGGTTAATGAGAAGATGCCGTGCACGATGGATGCTGCGGAACTTTCTCGTATGCAGGAAGCGGGAGAGATAAAGGATTGCATAGTCGAAGGTCCTCTTTCAATGGATATTGCTTTGTACAAAGAAGCTGCTGAAGAAAAGGGAGCTCTGGACAGAAAGGTTGCGGGTGATGCCGACATACTGGTATTCCCGGATATCCATGCGGGCAACCTGGTATATAAGACAATGGTACATATGGTACCCTGCAAAAACGGAAACATCTTAACAGGTACAAAAGCACCCGTAATCCTTACTTCACGTTCGGATTCGGTTGAAGTAAAGATCAATTCCATTGCACTTGCAGCAGTAGTTGCTGAGCAGTTAAAGAAAAAACAGTGATCGCATTTGACAAAGAAAGAGGTAGAGATATGAGTATAAAGAGCCTGATCATCAATCCCGGTTCAACATCTACAAAGATAGGTGTGTTTGAAGATGAGAACTTACTGTTCGAGGAGACACTTCGTCATTCTACGGAAGAGATAGCAAAGTATGCTACAATAGCCGATCAGAAGGATTTTCGTAAAGAGATAATCATGAACCTTCTTAAGGAGAAGAATTTCGATATCAAGTCACTTGGCATGGTAGTCGGACGCGGCGGTATGTTAAAGCCCATTCCGGGAGGAACATATGCGGTAACGGATGAGCTTCTCAACGATCTAAAGATCGGAAAGCAGGGGCAGCATGCTTCCAACCTCGGCGGTATGCTTGCAAGAGAGATCGGAGACGAGATCGGTGTTCCTTCTTTCATAGTTGATCCCGTTGTTGTAGATGAGCTTTGCGATGTCGCAAGATATTCCGGAGTACCTGAGCTTCCCCGTACTTCCGTATTCCACGCTCTCAATCAGAAGGCAGTGGCAAAGCGTTATGCCAAGGAGACCGGCAAGGCTTATGATTCGCTTAATCTTATAGTAGTTCATATGGGTGGCGGTGTATCTGTAGGTGCTCATAAAAACGGAAAAGTTATAGATGTTTTCAATGCTCTTGACGGAGACGGTGCATTTTCACCCGAAAGAGCCGGCGCTGTTCCGGTAGGTGCTCTTATAAAGATGTGCTATTCAGGACAGTATACAGAGAAAGAAGTTTATAAGAAGTTTGTAGGTAACGGCGGTTTTAATGCTTACCTCGGAACCAATGACATGCGTGATGTTGAAAAGATGGTAAATGAAGGTGATGCAAAAGCAAAAGAGATCAGAGATGCTTTCATTTTCCAGGTTTCAAAGAATATCGGCTCTATGTCATGTGTATTAAAGGGAAAAGTAGATCAGATAATCGTAACGGGCGGTATCGCATATGATAAGGAAGTTGTGGCAGGCCTTAAGGAAGCTGCCGAGTGGATAGCTCCCTTTACGGTATATCCCGGTGAAGATGAATTGCTCGCACTTGTTCAGGGCGGACTTCGTGTCATGAACAAGGAAGAAGAGGCGCTGGTTTACTAAACACGTATAAAGGTTAGGAGTAGAATGAGTAAGATTGTAGATAAACTCTTCGGTACTCACAGTGAAAGAGAACTGAAGAGGATCATGCCCCTTGTCGATAAGGTTGAGAGTCTCAAACCTACATTTGAGGCAATGAGCGACGACGAATTAAAGGACATGACAAGAAAATATAAAGAACGCCTGTCTCAGGGTGAAACGCTTGACGATCTTTTGCCCGAAGCATTTGCAACAGTAAGAGAAGCGGCAAGACGTGTCCTTAACATGGAACACTTCAGAGTTCAGATCATCGGTGGTATCATACTGCATCAGGGGCGTATTGCGGAGATGAGGACCGGTGAAGGTAAAACACTTGTTTCAACGCTTCCGGCGTACCTTAATGCACTTACGGGTGAGGGTGTTTACATCGTTACCGTAAATGACTATCTGGCAAAGCGTGATGCTGAGTGGATGGGACAGATCCATGAATTTCTGGGCCTGAAGGTTGGCGTAGTGCTCAATTCCATGACGTCTGAAGAGAGACAGCAGGCTTACAGATGCGATATCACTTATGTGACCAATAATGAACTCGGATTTGATTATCTGAGGGATAACATGGTCATATATAAAGAGCAGCTTGTACTTAGGGATCTTAAGTATGCCATAATCGATGAGGTCGACTCGGTTCTCATAGATGAGGCCAGAACACCTCTTATCATATCAGGACAGAGCGGAAAGTCTACAAAGCTCTATGAAGCCTGTGATCTTTTAGCAAGGCAGATGCAGCGTGGTAAGGACATGGAGGATCTGTCTAAGATGGATGCCATCATGGGTATCGTTCAGGAAGAGACCGGTGATTTCATAGTAAATGAAAAGGATAAGATCGTAAACCTTACCGAACAGGGCGTGGGCAAGGTCGAGCAGTTCTTCCATATTGACAATCTTGCCGATCCGGAAAATATTGAGATACAGCATAACATCATACTGGCACTTCGTGCACATAATCTGATGTTCAGAGATCAGGATTATGTTGTTAAAGATGATCAGGTTCTCATAGTAGATGAATTTACCGGTCGTATCATGCCCGGAAGAAGATATTCCGATGGCTTGCATCAGGCTATAGAAGCGAAGGAACATGTTAAGGTTAAAAGGGAGTCCAAGACTCTTGCTACCATCACCTTCCAGAATTTCTTCAATAAATTCGAAAAGAAGGCCGGCATGACCGGTACTGCTCTTACGGAAGAAAAGGAATTTCGTGAGATATACGGAATGGATGTTATCGAGATACCCACAAATCGTCCTATTGCCCGTATAGATTACGAAGATGCGGTATATAAAACCAGAAAAGAAAAACTGAATGCTATTGTGGAAGCGGTTATGGAAGCTCATGCCAAGGGACAGCCGGTACTGGTAGGTACCATCACCATTGAGGCCAGTGAAGAGCTTTCGGCTATGCTCAGGAAAAGAGGCATAGAGCACAAGGTCTTAAATGCCAAGTTCCATGAGATGGAGGCTGAGATAGTAGCTGAAGCAGGTATTCACGGAAAAGTTACCATAGCTACCAACATGGCCGGCCGTGGTACCGATATAAAGCTTGATAAAGAAAGTCTGGAAGCCGGAGGTCTTAAGATCATCGGTACCGAAAGACATGAAAGCCGTCGTATAGATAATCAGTTACGTGGACGTGCCGGTCGTCAGGGCGATCCGGGTGAGTCGAGGTTTTATATCTCACTTGAGGATGACCTCATGAGACTGTTTGGTAGTGAACGATTGATAAATATGTTCAACACTCTTGGAATACCCGAGGGACAGCAGATAGAACACAAGATGCTTTCCGGAGCGATAGAGAATGCGCAAAAGAAGATCGAGGGAAACAACTTCGGTATCAGAAAGAATCTTTTGGAATATGACCGTGTTAACAATGAACAGCGTGAGATCATGTATGCTGAAAGAAGAAGAGTTCTTGACGGTGAAAACATGCGCGATGTTATATACAAGATGATGACGGACATTGTTGACGGTTGTGTTGATACTGCAATAGGAGACGATAATCATAAAGAGAACTGGGATTTCAGAGAGCTTAATGAGTTGTTATTGCCGATCATTCCGTTAGAGCCCGTAACTGCTGAACGTGTTGAGGGTGAAAACAAGGGAGCTCTTAAGCAACAACTGAAAGAAGAAGCGGTAAAGCTTTATGAAGCCAAGGAAGCCGAATTCCCCGATCCCGAACAGGTTCGTGAACTGGAGCGTGTAGTATTGCTTAAGACCATAGACAGAAAGTGGATGGATCATATCGATGATATGGACCAGTTAAGACAGGGAATTGGTCTACAGGCATATGGACAGAGAGATCCCCTTGTTGAATATAAGATGACCGGATACGATATGTTTGAAGAGATGACAGACAGTATCCGCGAAGATACAGTCAGAATGCTCTGCCATGTAAGGGTTGAACAAAAAGTAGAACGTGAGCAGGTAGCAAAAGTAACCGGTACAAATAAGGATGATACTGTTGCAAAGGCTCCGGTTAAGCGTATGGAGTCTAAGGTATATCCGAACGATCCGTGTCCTTGCGGCAGCGGGAAGAAATACAAACTCTGTCACGGCAGGATTGGATAAACATGAAAAGAAGCTTCCCACGTGGGTGTACTCATGTGGGAAGTTTTGCAAATATAAAAAAGAAAGTGTGGTGAACGTTTAGTGGTTGAACTTGATCAGATGAAAAGTGAACTTATCTCCTACAAAAATCCATTAGCGGAAGTGAGGGATTCACTTTGACCTCGCTAATAAGGAGAAGAGGATAGAAGAACTGGAGCG
>CACZSE010000308.1 GCA_902783735.1 uncultured Lachnospiraceae bacterium | reverse complement strand
AATACCGGCATGGTCTGCGACATGCTCATTAAAAGCGCAAGCAATGCAGCTAAAACTCTTTTCTTGTAAACTTTTCCCATCTTCATAACAACATCCCCTTATAATTTTTCATATTTTTGTCGTACCAAATCTACTTTGACAGACTATATCCATTTTACCATAAAATCGTTTCCGATTATACCAAACTTAATGTTGATGAACTTTTATGATCTCGATAAGCTTGCCGGATTCACTCGGTTCACAGTAAACAACGTCGCCCATGGATTCGAGGATGCCGTTTTGAACCACTTCAAACTTTTCATATTCCTTCAAGCCTATAAAAATATAATCAACGCCGTACTTGTCGAGAATAAAATGCGTATGCTCGGCATTTTCGCCGGTATAGATCTCTTCAACCTCGATCCTTCTCTGATCCATATATGAGTGAGAGTTATGCCAGAGCCATTCATGAGTATGCCATCCCAAAATAGTAGGATAACCGGTCAGAACCGAAACTCTGCAGCAATTCGTAAAGCTGTCACCGTCGGCTTCAAGAACAATGGGTTGTTTTTCATCGCCACTCTCAACGATATTTTTAAGGGCATTGATCGCAGGGATCTCTTCCATGTTCAATTCTTTAATGGTTTTTGATGCATCAAAACCTGCATAGCTTTCTTTTGAAAGGCTCGTTACCCACATCTTTACCGCAGAAACTGAATATCCGGTGGTAAGAAGAACGATCAGTCCAATTACGATCGCAGTTCTTCTGTAAACATATCCTCTGAAATCTTCAACCTCTTTAGCCTCATTCCAATAAGCATTGATAATGATCCCCAGACATATGCCAAACATGATAAATGCCTGGTAGCCAAGCTTAAACATGGTATTTGCTCTCGGGAATCCATCGATATATATATCTTTTATAAAAATGAACTCCGGAATAATGACAAGGCCGATGGAGCAAAGCGTGAGCAGTAAAACATATAATGATCTGTCAGTAAGTTTTTTTCTTTGTATCAGCAATACGTAAAAACAGATCGAAGCAATGACAGGAAAGCCCCAGAGAAGCATCAGCTGATAGAACATTGACCTTTTTTCTACTATTCCTATGCCTTCCACCATCTTATTGAACTTCAAATTAAACAAAAATGATGTGGCAACATTTATAAGCATTATAAATAATCCGGATATTGCAACATATCCCCAGAGTTTCTTTTTAATCCCTATAGTTCTCATCATTCCGAATAAGACTATGCTCCCCGATACCACATAATAAATCGGGAAATCCCAATAATTAGACATGCAGCTTATTCCGAGATAGAAACCTATAAGAATAAAATGAGCGTTACAGCATATACCGAAAATAGTTGCTTCTTTATTAAATCTGCTTTTAATATTCGATAAATAACTCCACAATATCGCCAGTATCACAACAACTGCCAGGACATTAACAACATGTGCATGAAGGTCTCCGACTATAAAAGAATATGAAGGAAACTCGGAGATCGTCTTATCATTCGAAACTTCCGGAACATAACCGATGTATCTGGTAGAATCGGCGAACCAATATCCCGGTCTGTCTCCTTCCAGCTTAAGGATATCCCATATAAAAGGCGCAATTCCCGAAAAAACAACATAGTGGAAATTACCGCTGAGCATGGATGCAGCCGCTGAGATAACACCCGCGATACGGCTCTGTGTTATACTGAACACAAGCGAAAAAACCGCCACAAGAGCCCATGAAGGGATCATGTAATATCCGAAGGTATAACCGTATTCCACCGGAATAAGCGAAACCTTTGAAAGATATGTCATTATATACTGCCCAAAATAATAATAATTTATATGTTCTCCGGCAGCCCACATATCAAGCGGCGGCATGTAATCCGTCTTGGACATCGTTACCATATAGCCAAGGTCCATCATTCTCTCGGTATCTGTTCCGGGTATGCGGTGTGCAAATATCCAATTCAGAACGACAAAAAGCACAAGAAAAGCAATCTCACTGATGATCATTGCCTTTTTGTGCTCACTTAAATAAATGATAAATCCCTTATCTTCTTTTTTCTTTATTCTGTATACTACGGGTGCATAAAGAGCAATTGCAGCCAGTATCATTACCGTTATACAGAAAGCATTTGTAAATTTAAGAACATGTACAGACGATAAAAACCACATTATATATCCGCTGATATACAGCCCTATTGATTTTCCGAAGATCGCTCCTCCATCCTTAAACTTACCAAAAATCTTATAGCAGACAGGAAGTGCGATTATGTTTAAAGCAAGACATGCCGCATAAAACTGAATAAGATACCTAAGCTCCACTTTATACTCCCTCCAATTATCAGCCTGCAATACCAAGCCATGCGCCATAGCCAAATACACATGCAATGCTGACTATGATACCCGCCAGAGCAACGCCCAGAATAACAGCTGCTACACTTTCCTTAAAATCCATATCCAATATGGAAGCAGCAAGTGTTCCTGTCCATGCGCCTGTTCCGGGAAGAGGAATTCCCACAAAGAGAAGCAGTGCAACAAACAGACTTCTGCCGGCCTTCTCTTTAAGCTTTTCTCCTCCTTTATGACCCTTATTAAGACAGAATGTGAAGAATTTACCGATAACAGGTTTATCGGCTCCCCACTCAAGAACCTTTCTCGCAAAGAAAAATACGATCGGAACAGGGATCATATTTCCTATGGCTATGATCACATAACCGAGAACAAGATTGAACGACGGATCCCCCGCTTTAAACAAGTAAGCAAATGGGATAGCTCCCCTCAGCTCTATCAGCGGGATCATGGATGTAACAAAAACAAAAAGATATTTATAAACCGTTGCAAGTCCATTTACATAATCCGCAATATTTGACAACATAATATACTTCCTCTTCCTTTATTCTTCCAAAATAGTCACAGATACAGTACAACCAGTACTGCAACAATTATACCTGTTATGGCACCTATAAGTACCTGAAGCGGTGTATGTCCCACCAGTTCCTTAAGTCTTTCTTCGGGTGAGATATTCTTACCCATGTTCTGAAAGATCTCAAGCATGTCATTTAAGACTTTACCCTGTCTGCCTGTTTCCATACGCACATTCATTGCATCGTACATAACTATCATTGCCAGAGCAAACGTGATCGCAAATTCTATGCTGCCACCACCGTATATCATGCCGGTTGCCGTGGCCAGACCGCAAACCGTGGCGGAATGTGAACTTGGCATGCCACCGCCTCCGCACATACGCTCCAAACGAAGTTCCTTGTTTACTATGAGATAGATTATTGTCTTGGAAACCTGAGCAACAGTCCATCCCAACAAGGCAGCCAAAAAGGCTTTGTTGGAGATCATATCTCTTAGAAATTCCATCTTATCCCTCACTTAAGACATAACTATTGTCTATCATAATATTTTTTCCTCGCACTTGGGTAGAAGTACGTTCTGATGTACCCATCAGTAGATAATACTACAAATTCATTGGTACTTTCAACATAATATACCATGTCGCCGTCTTCTTTTTCTGTCTTACTCAATGCCGCAGGATTTGTTATGACTGCAGCTGCAGCCGCTTCATAGGATGCTGCCGAATCAAAGCCCATTTCTTTACCATGCTTCTCATAATGCTGATTCAAAAGCTTTGCACTTCTGAATCTGTATGCTGACTGTTGCGGTGCCGGATCTTGTGCGGTCTGATCAACCGCAGTTTGCTCTTGCGCTGTCGAGGCTTCTTCTGTATTCTCAGACGATTCATCAGGATTATCTGCATTTACAACTATATCACCAGCTATCTCATCAGGAGTATCAACCGTCGCGGCAATATCGCCGGTGATCAAATCCGGTTCTTCAACCGTCACCACAAGGTCTTCCGTACCTGTTTCAATATCTCCCGTATCAACAACTATATCGGGTTTCTCAACAACCGGTTCTTCGATATCGGTCTCAATATCGCCGACCACAACCTGTGGCTGATAAACAATTTCATCCGGCTTATTGGCATTTTGATAGATCTT
>CACZSE010000307.1 GCA_902783735.1 uncultured Lachnospiraceae bacterium | reverse complement strand
CCCGGATTTAAGTTCAGCGAGCAGGAGATGCGCGGTATCCCTGTAAGAGTAGAGATAGGACCCAAGGATATAGAAAACGGCAAATGTATCATCTGCAGAAGAGATACGAGAGAAAAATACGAAGTCAGCCTGGATGAACTGTCTTCCAAGATAGCGCAGCTGCTTCCTCAGATCCAGAAGGATATGTATGACAAAGCCAAAAAGCATCTTGAGGAGCATACCTACGAAGCAACCACAAAAGAGGAATTTGAAAAGATCTTCGCCGAAAAGTCAGGCTTTGTAAAAGCTATGTGGTGCGGAGAAACAGAGTGCGAGGAAAAGATCAAGGAAGATATGGCAGTGACCAGCCGTTGCATGCCTTTTGAACAGAAGTGCCTGTCAGACACATGTGTTTACTGTGGCAAGCCTGCAAAGAAGATGGTCTACTGGGGCAGAGCTTACTAGGATCTCGTTTAGGAAAGAAGGAAAGATAAATGAATGTATTAGTTATCAACTGTGGAAGTTCGTCACTTAAGTATCAGCTCATATCTTCAGAGACTGAGAAGGTTCTCGCAAAAGGACTCTGTGAACGTATAGGTATTGACGGAAGTGCCATCACGCATCAGCCCGAAGGCGGGGAAAAGGTAACGACGCAGGTACCCATGCCCGATCATACGGCGGCTGTAAAGTACGTAATAGAGAAGCTTACCGATCCTGAGGTAGGTGTTGTAAAGTCACTTGATGAGATAGATGCAGTAGGACATCGTATCGTTCACGGCGGAGAGAAGTTCAACACATCCGTAGTTATAAATGATGAAGTTATAAAGGCGATCGAAGAGTGCAACGACCTTGCACCTCTTCACAATCCCGCAAACCTCATAGGCATAAATGCATGTAAGAAGCTCATGCCCAATGTTCCCATGGTCGCAGTGTTTGATACCGCCTTTCATCAGACCATGCCCAAAAAGGCATTCCTCTACGGACTTCCTTATGAGTACTATGAAAAATATAAAGTAAGAAGATACGGTTTCCACGGTACAAGCCATGACTTTGTTTCCGCAAGAGCGGCCGAGATACTCGGAAAGAAAAGAGAAGACTTAAAGATCATAGTATGTCATCTCGGAAACGGAGCTTCCGTAACGGCTGTCGATCATGGAAGATCCATAGATACTTCCATGGGCCTTACTCCGCTTGAGGGACTTATCATGGGTACCCGTTCCGGAGATATAGATCCGGCGATCATCAGTTTCATTGCCGATAAAGAGAATATCTCGGCAGATGACATGATAAATATCTGCAACAAGAAATCGGGAGTACTCGGACTTTCGGGCGGTATCTCAAGCGATTTCAGAGATCTTGCATCTGCAGCTGAGAGTAACGATCAGAAAGCGATAGATGCGCTCGATACTTATGCTTACAGAGTTGCAAAATATATAGGAAGCTATGCAATGGCCATGAAGGGTGTGGATGTGATCGCATTTACCGCCGGCATCGGTGAGAATAACTGTCAGATGAGAGCGGCGATATGTGACTATGTGACCTGGCTGGGAACAAGCATCGATCCCGAGAAAAATGCTATCCGCGGTGAGGAAGTCATTCTTTCAAAGCCCGACGACAAGGTAGCCATTATGGTAGTTCCCACCAATGAAGAGCTTGCTATTGCAAGAGAAACGGTTCGTCTAGTAAAATAGTATAGACGGATAAGAATTCAAGAATTAAAGATAAAAAGAGTTCCTTCCGGGACTCTTTTTTATGATAAAAGATGAAGCAGATCATATTACCTGAAAATGTTAAATATATAATAGACACGCTTGAACGTGCCGGCTATGAAGGCTATGCGGTGGGCGGATGTGTCAGGGACAGTCTGCTTGGCAGAGAGCCCGACGATTGGGACATCACCACCAATGCAAAACCCCTTCAGATCAAAGAGCTGTTTCGAAGAACGGTCGATACCGGCATACAGCACGGAACGGTGACGGTACTCGTGGGTCCTGATACCTATGAGGTCACCACTTACCGGATAGACGGAGAATATGAGGATAACAGACATCCCAGGCAGGTAGAATTTACGACCAGTCTTATAGAGGATCTGAAACGAAGGGATTTTACGATCAATGCCATGGCATACAATGATCGTGACGGCATCATAGATGAATTTGACGGAATGGGAGATCTGAATTCGGGGATAATAAGATGTGTCGGCAGTCCCGTCGAGAGGTTTTCGGAAGATGCCCTTCGTATCATGCGAGCCGTAAGATTCAGTGCCCAGCTTGGCTATAAAATAGAAGAAAACACTCTGAGTGCCATAAAAGAATTATCGCCGAATCTTAAAGATATCAGTGCCGAGAGGATAAACACGGAGCTGACAAAGCTCATAGTCTCGAAAAATCCGGGACACATAAGGCTTCTTTGTGAAACAGGCATAGCGGACGTGATACTGCCCGAGCTTTCTTTGGTTATGAACATAGAGCAGAACAATCCGCATCACTGCTACAATGTAGGAGAGCATATAATAAGGTCGGTAGAAAACATTGAGGCAGATAAAGCGCTCAGATATGCAATGCTGTTCCACGATCTCGGAAAAGGCGAAACTAAGACAACGGATGAAAATGGTGTGGATCATTTTCACGGGCATGTGCAGCTGTCGGCCCGGATGGCGGTTGATATAGCACACAGATTGAAATTCGACAATCAGACTCTTAACAGGGTCAAAAAACTTGTAGCATATCATGATGTAAAAGTAGAGCTCAATATAAGAAGTGTCAGAAGACTGATAAATAAGATCGGAGTTGAGGATTTTCCCGATCTGTTAAAAGTAAAACAGGCTGACATGGAAGCACAGAGCGACTATAAAAGGGAAGAAAAGCAAAAAGAGATCGACACTCTGTGGGAACTGTACGACCGTATCATCGAGCAAAATGACTGTGTAAGGATATCCGATCTTGCGATAAACGGAAAAGATCTTATGGAACATGGCATAGAACAGGGACCAAAGATCGGTGCGGTCCTAAATGCTCTATTGGAAAAGGTTATGGACGATCCTTCTCTAAATACAAAGGAAAAGTTGACGGAGCTTTTGAATGAAGAGGATTTTTTCTGATCTACAACTGAATATCAGGCTTAAGAGACTGTCTTTTTTACTTGCTTTTGTATTGTCTGCTTCACTTTTGGGTGCTTGTGGAAATGAAGGAACAAAAACGGGCACCGATCACGTATCAACAGAACCTTCGGTGACCGGATTTGTAAAGACGAAAGCAGGAACGTTTGACAGCGCAGATGAGGCCGCCATTGTCGTGGCGGTAGATAAAGAAGCTTCTTCCTGCACCCTTTATAACCGCAGGGTGAAGAAAAACTATACTCTTACGTTTGACGGAACGACCAAGGTATATGACAAATACGGTTCTTCCATGGTCATGGATATGTTGTCCGCAGGCGATGTTGTGGATGTTACTTTTCTTAAGAGTAAAAAGCTGCTCAACAGCATAAGCCTTTCGGATAAAGTATGGCTCTATGACGAAATAGACGAGTTTGAGATAGATGCCCTGGAAAAACGCATTAAGATCGACGGGGAGTATTATCGCATCAGTGATGATCTTATGATATTCTCGGATGATAAGAAGGCTCAGCTCATGGACATAAACAGCTGTGACAAGCTGAACGTATGCGGTTACGGCCATGACATTTACAGCATTGTCATTGAGCAGGGACACGGTTATCTGCGTCTCAAAGGACAGGACTATTTTGAGGGCGGATGGATCGAAATAGGAAGAAAGATCATAAGGACAGTGTCGGATGACATGCTGCTTGCCGTTCCCGTAGGGAAATATACTGTCAGACTCTCAAACGGAGAATACGAAGGAAGCAGAAATGTTACCATAGAAAAGAATATGGAATATGAGCTGGATGTCAGCGATATGGTACAGTTGGAAAAGACTTCATACGGTACCGTTGTACTGGTGACTGACCCTTCCGAAGCAGAGGTATATGTTGACGGAGAAAAAGCAGATACTTCAAAGCCCATAAGGCTTGAGTATGGCATACATCAGCTTATTGTCAGAGCGCAGGGCTATGAAACCCTCACACAATATATTAAAGTAGCTCAGGAAAATGCTACACTCGAAATAAATCTTGACAAGGCAAGGGACATGTCGGTGTCCTCAAACAGTGCCGAGAGAGCAAAGCTCACACCATTGGCTTATGTGACGCCCTCCCTGCAGCTGCCTACGGCCGGTGTATCGGCCACTCCGTCAGCCTCACCAACACCTTCGGTGTCTGTGACCGTAACGCCTGCGGCTTCAGTTACACCCACACCGGGTACTTCACCTACGCCCATACCGAATACGGGCGACCCGTTGCCTGCGCCGACCCCGGTAATGCCGGTTAAGGATTACAGGGTAACGATCGAAGCACCTGAGGGAGTTGAGATATACGTGGACGGAAGCTATGTGGGCATAGTTCCGGTAAGCTTTGCGAAAACAGAAGGAACACATGTCATAACCCTTAGAAAGGACGGATATGTGACAAGAAGCTATACGATCGCACTTGACGGAGTACTCAGAAATGAAACATTTTCATTTGCCGCTTTGGAAGAAATACAATGATCGTATAAAAATCCATAAAAATGCCTAAAATACCACTAAAATGCGTGAAATTCATTGACAAAATACATAAAAAAAGGTAATCTCTTTATAGACGTTTTTCAGACGTTAGAACAATCTCATATTCAAATGGAGGAGAGTTAACCATGAACAAGACAGAATTAGTTGCAGCTATGGCAGAGAAGGCTGGAATTTCTAAGAAGGACGCTGAAGCAGCATTGAAGGCTTTCACAGATACCGTTTCAAGCGAGTTAAAGAAGGGTGAAAAGATTCAGCTTGTAGGCTTCGGAACATTTGAGACAAGCGTAAGAGCAGCAAGAGAAGGAAGAAATCCTCAGACAGGTAAGACAATGAAGATCAAAGCTTCTAAGGCTCCTAAGTTCAAAGCTGGTAAGGCTTTAAAGGATTTAGTAAACTCTAAATAAGTTTAAGAGATCAGAGAGGTAAGTAACATTGTTACTTACCTCTTTATATGTTTACGAAAAAAGAGAGGTCGAAGGAAATCATATGAGACTTGATAAATATCTTAAGGTTTCGCGTCTGATAAAGAGAAGAACGGTGGCAAACGAAGCCTGTGATGCCGGAAGGGTACTTATAAACGGAAACGTTGCCAAGGCAGGAACAAACGTAAAGGTCGGCGACAAGATCACCATACAATTCGGAAATAAAGAGACCAATGTAGAAGTGACTGCAGTGGAAGAAACCGTCAGAAAAGAGGAAGCAACGGAACTTTATAAGTTTAT
>CACZSE010000306.1 GCA_902783735.1 uncultured Lachnospiraceae bacterium | reverse complement strand
GCTGAAGGAAGCATGCCGATCGAACCGGTTATCATGCTTGCTTCGTCTGAAAGGATGTCACCGAACATGTTCTCCGTGAGCATAACATCAAACTGAGCGGGATCCTTTACAAGCTGCATTGCCGCATTGTCAACGAGCATAACGCTAAATTCAACTTCGGGATAATCCTTAGAAACCTCCGTGACGATCTTTCTCCAGAGTCTGGAAGAATCAAGAACATTGGCCTTATCTACCAGAGTAACCTTTTTACGACGCTTCATGGCAATGTCAAAGCCCTTTATCGCGATCCTTCTTATCTCGTTTTCCGTATATATGAGAGTATCCACAGCTGTCATCACACCGTCAATCTCTTTTGTATATCTGTCACCGAAATATAATCCTCCGGTGAGCTCTCTCATGATCATCATGTCAAAACCGGCTTCGGCAACCGATTCCTTCAAAGGGCAGGCTTCCTTAAGCTCGGGATAAAGATATGCCGGTCTTAAATTTGCGAAGAGTCCAAGTTCTTTTCTTATCTTTAAAAGACCTGCTTCGGGTCTTTTTTCGGGCGGAAGCTTATACCAGGGGGAAGTCTGAGTATTTCCTCCTATGGAACCGAGTAATACTGCGTCCTTTGACTTGGCAATGTTTACCGCCTCATCGGTCAGCGGTTCGCCCGTTGCATCTATTGAGCATCCTCCCATGAGTATATGTTCATAATTGACAGAATGACCGTATTTTTTGCAAACAGCATCCAAAACCTTCATGGCTTCATTTACGATCTCGGGACCTATTCCGTCTCCGCGAATGACAGCAATATCCATCTTCATAATATATATCACCTCGTATTTATATTCTTGCCACACTGCATTTACGCAGTTCAAAGCAATATCGCATATCATTATAACACAAAAGTCACTGCAATTGCAGTGACTCTTTAAATATCATATAAATATCGGCATTATAAATATTTATTCAGCCTTTTCAGCTTTAGCCTTATTAGCTTCAGACTTCTCAACCTGCTTTATGGCAGATTTTTCCATGGGTATACGGCAATTCTTATTGTTTCCGAATTCTACGATGACATCTTCATCCATAATATCGATGAGAACACCGTAAAAACCGCTTGTGGTCACAACAACATCTCCCACTTCCATGTCCTTTTGCATGGCTGCTATCCTGTTCTGTTCCTTTTTCTGGGGTTTTACCATCATAAAATAGATAAATACGCCAAAAAATACAATATACAATACAATGATCAGTCCGCTTCCTGCTGCGTTTCCTGCTGAAGCGGCATCAGATGCGAGTAATAATGCGTTCATATGATCCTCCTAATCCTGTTGCAATAAATCTTGGAAAAACGCAACAATGACATGATACATGAAATCAGAGCAATAAACAAGAATAAAATCAAATATTTTAGGTAAACATTAAACTTCTTCACTTAAGAAGCCTTCAAGTTTACGTTTTTTATATGCTGCAAACTCATGTGCTTCTATCGCATTACGTATCTCAGTCATGAGATTATTGTAAAAATACAGATTATGAAGTACACAAAGTCTCATGCCAAGCATCTCTTTTGCTTTAAGCAGATGTCTTATATATGCCCTCGAATATCTTTGACATGTAGGACATTTGCATCCTTCTTCTATGGGTCTGTCATCCAGCTCATATTTCTGATTGAACAGATTTAACTTGCCTTTAGAGGTATATACATGACCATGTCGACCATTTCTTGAAGGATAAACGCAATCAAAGAAATCTATTCCTCTTTCCACCGCTTCAAGTATGTTCGCCGGTGTGCCGACTCCCATCAGATAAGTTGGTTTATCCTTTGGAAGATGAGGAACGACTGTTTCAATGATATTGTACATCTGCTCATGAGTCTCACCGACAGCAAGACCGCCTATGGCATAGCCGTCAAGCTCCATCGAAGCTATACGTTTTGCATGTTCTGTTCTTATATCCTCGTAGACAGCCCCCTGGTTTATACCAAACAAAAGCTGATCTTTGTTTATGGTATCCTCCAGTGAATTGAGCCTTTTCATCTCTTCACTGCATCTT
Source organism: uncultured Lachnospiraceae bacterium (assembly GCA_902783735.1). Taxonomy (GTDB): domain Bacteria; phylum Bacillota; class Clostridia; order Lachnospirales; family Lachnospiraceae; genus Colinaster. Next base: position 3,182 of record CACZSE010000306.1, on the reverse strand, counting down.
TCAAGCCATCTGGTCGTCCTGTCGACGCTGTTTTTCACATAGTTTCTGTCCGCAAGAGCCGGTGCACATTCATCAAATGCCATGGCTATCGTAGATGCCAGATTTGACTGTATGCGCATACTCTCTTCGGGACCCATGAATATCTTTCTTCCGTCTATATGTGAATTGAAAGTGACTCCCTCTTCTTTTATCTTTCTTAAGCCTGCAAGGGAAAAGACCTGAAAGCCTCCCGAATCGGTCAGCACAGGTCTGTTCCAGTTCATGAATTTATGTATTCCGCCCAGTTTTTTTACGATCTCATCTCCGGGCCTTACATGCAGATGATATGTATTTGAAAGTTCTACCTGACATCCTATCCTCTCAAGATCCTCGCTTGAAAGTGCACCCTTGATGGCGGCTGCCGTCCCCACATTCATGAAGACAGGGGTCTGTATGATGCCGTGTACCGTTTCAAACTGAGCTCTCTTGGCATCACCATCGGTAGTAAGTATCTTATATTCGGCCATATTACTCCTGCTCCAGTTTGTGGAATATGATGCAATTCGGTTTCTGAACCTTTATCTCTTTCTGATTCATCATGAGAAGACCCTTTTCAAGATCTACCGTAAAGAATGTAAGAGTGTCCGACTCATGATTTAAGCTAACGAGATGCCTATTGTCGGGGAAAAGGCATGCATCCTTCGGATAGTCCCCGCTTATTGGAAGACAAAGGACCTTGCTCATCTCTCCGCTGTGCTGATCGATAGAATAGATCACTACACTGTTGTCTCCCGAATTTGAGCTGACCATGTACTGACCATCCTTCGAGATACTCAGTGCGCTTGCGGCAGTACCTTTTGCGAAGTAATCATTTACCGTTGAGATGGTCTGTATCTTATCAAATGCGGGATCGTTTCCCTTATCGATATATTCATAAACATCGATCTTATTGTTCAGTTCATGCACCACGTACATGTGATGACCGTCCTTTGAAAACTTGATATGTCTTGGTGCAGAATTCTGCTCCGAATGGACAATATCTATAAGCTTTAACTTTCCGGTGTTTTTGTCTACAGTATAAACATCTATATAGTCCATACCCAGATCGGCTGCACAAAGATATTTATTGTCTCTTGTCATCTTGACACAGCTCACATGAGGTCTGAAATTACGCTCGGCAACATTTCCCCAGCCCTTATGGAATATCTCATCACATATGCCTGCAATGCTTCCGTCTTCATTCAATTTAAGAACCGTGATCTTTCCGTCATGATAACCCGCCACGAAAAGAAACCTGTCTTCATAGTCGGTTGAAAGGTAACATCCTCTCATACCGTTTATGGAACTGTTCCCCCACATGGTAAGACTTCCGTCTTTTTCTATCTTGTAGGCTTCAACTCCGAAGTCGGTTATGGAATAGAGAAATTTCGAATTGTGAGTTATGGTCACATATGATGAGTTGGATATCTTTACCTTATCCTTTAAGGTAAATTTACCTTCCTCCATATCAACATCAAATATATGTATTCCGTAATTGTCACCCTGTGTATAGGTTGAAACATAAGCAACATATTTATCTTTCATCTTCGACTTCCTTTTCTGCTACTTTTCTTAGTACCCGTAAACCCGCTTATTATGATCAAAAACAAAAGCTGAACTATCAAAAAGAGACTTATGACCATGATGAATGCACTCTTAAGCATCCCCTGACTGATGATCTGCGAAAGCCAGCCCTCCAACGGTCTGCCCCTGAGTATGACATCAGTGAAAAATCCGTCCCTGAATCTTTCGGGGTTCATCTGCATGAATAATATGAGCCCGCCGCCGCCAAGCAAAAGCAAAGCTCCGACTATGGCAATGGTATTTCTCAGTATAACGGCCCTGCCTTCGATAAGGACTATCATGATAAGGGCAAAAGAAACACCCAAAAATGTATATGCAAGCCTTTTCATGAGAATGATCTTTTTTGATATCTCCGTGATGTTCTGTTTATCTTCATCGGAGAAGAAATCAACGCTTTCTCCGTTCATGGTGACATTCACCGAGGGAGATATGCCTTTTTTTAAGCCCTTCATCCATTCTTCTATAACATTGTGCAGATCCGAAGAGTTTATGCCGAGTTTGGAAGCCACACCTTCATTTGTGCAGTTCTTCTCAATAAAATTTGTATTGCATACACCCAGATAAAACGAAAGATATGCAGTTGAAAATAACATGAAACAAACACACAAGATCGAACAGACAACAACAATAAATGTTATCGTATTTCTACTGGTTCCACTTCCGATATACATCTTACTTCCTCCTGTCCCTGTTTAGCCTTCTTTGCCCTCTTTCACAATAATCTATGCATAACTGCAGGTTTTCCTTTTTATCAAACATCTTTGCCCTGGGCACGATGTTCTCACGTATAAATGTATATGTCTCTTCCTCTCCCCAGACCTCAAGCATATTTAAGAACAACTCCAGAAATGCTTTGGTCTTGGGATGTAAAGGTGCCGGATCGAGTCCGCTGTTATAATATTTCAAAGGTGAACTGTCTGTATATGCATCCTTATTATATACCTTGCAGGCAGCAACTCTGTCCATCAGCATCTCAACTATGTATTTTACCGGCATGGGTGCAGGCAGCATTCCGTGCATTTCATGGACCGAATAGTCCAGCCAGTATTCGTAGTGATGCTTATTCCTTCCTTTATGATGAAGCCATGCGGAAGAAAATCCCAAGTCTTCTCGTTCTGCATTGTTCGGACTTCTGTCCCCCTGAAAATATTTTGCGCCCACCAAAAACTCGGAAGGTGAATATTTACTGAGATCATGCATCAGTCCCTGTCTGTATAACCCCACCGAAAAACAGCCCTGTCTTACTAACTTCCTGTGTTTATTGATGGTTTTAAGATGCTTTAATGCTTTCATTTTCTGCCGAGCATGATGACCATGCTCCTCTCCTTGACTGTGATCTTTGCAAACTCACTGTCATTTAAATCCTTTAAGTCTGCGCTTCCTGTATCTGCTACTATCTCCCATTTATATTTCTTAGGCAGTTTCATGACGGCAAATTCATGACTTGTCCAATGAAGATTTACGGCAATATAGATAAACTCGTCCTCACCCGCATATTTACCGCAGTATAAAACGGCAAACTGTCTGCTTAGCATATCGGTATCCACACGCCAAAGCTCCTTGGAATGGAAACTTAAGTC
>CACZSE010000305.1 GCA_902783735.1 uncultured Lachnospiraceae bacterium | reverse complement strand
CGAAGAGACACGCCGTATGCAGGATATGATGAAGATGTACGGCATGGGCGGCATGAACATGCCGGGCATGGACGGCGAAGGCGAGACGCTCGTACTCAATGCAGGTCATCCGCTTGTTAAATATATCTTAGAGCACAGTGACGGAGAAAACACAAAGCTAATTTGTGAACAGCTCTATGACCTTGCAAAACTTCAGCATGCACCTCTTGCTCCGGAAGCCATGACACGCTTCATACAGCGCAGCAATGACATAATGTGTATTGTTTCCGAGAAATGATATTAAACGGTAAAACAGCCTGTCATATTTTGATGTGACAGGCTGTTTTATTGCCCTATTTTCCCTTTAATTTTGCCCTGTTTTGAGATATACTGTATATGTGTGCCTAAGGATAAAAAACATGTTGCCGGCATGCAGGAAAAGGACATGTGAGGTATGGAACAGGACACTTATCAATATGATGAGGTTAGAGGTTCTCTGGTATTTTCGGTTTCTAAGGTTGAGCTTGAGACAGAAGGCGATGAACCGGTAGAAGGATACTTTGAACTTGAAGAGCAAAACGGTCTTGAGACGGAAGGATATATCTATTCTTCCAATTTTCGCATGCATGTGATTGAGCCTGCTGTTTCCGGAACCGATGTTGAAGTGAGGTTTGTATTTAATTCTTTGGGCATGAACCCCGGCGATGTTTTAAAGGGCAATTTTTTCATAGTGACCAACAGAGGTGAATATGTTCTGCCGTTTATGGTCATGAAAAAAAGAAATACCCTTGATTCATCTTTGGGCGGCATAAAGAATCTTTTCCATTTCACGAATCTTGCCAAGAGCAAATGGGAAGAAGCGGTAGATGTATTCTATGATCCCGATTTCTCACATATCCTTACCGGAAACGATTCCAGATTTTTAAATCTTTACAGGGGTCTTACGTTTAAAGGAAACAAAAATTACAATCTTGAAGAATTTCTCATAGGAATAAATAAAAAACAAAAGATAGAATATCTGATAGATCAGTCTCCGGTTTTTGTCGATAATCCAGCACAGGACGTTATTAAGACCATCAGGATAGAAAAGAACGGCTGGGGTTATATAAGCCTTGATGTGGAGATAAACGGGGGTTATATCGATATTTCGAAGACTCACATAACCGAAGACGATTTTGAGAACAACATCTGCCTTTTGGAATACTGTATAAGGATAGACAGACTTCATGCGGGAAAGAATCCGGCTTCGATCCGCATCAGATCTTTGTATGATGATATAACTCTGGATATCACGGTCTCAAAAAACAATCTTTTGACTAAGAGTGTCAGCTGGCAAAAGAAGAAGAGAACGACTTACCTTCTGGCCAGACATTATCTGGATTACTCGGTCAAGCGTATAAATATGTCTAAATGGCTCATGCTCACGGATGAGCTGTTAAATACCATGGGAAAGGACGATGAAAATGATATCTCGACCAGACTCATGCAGGTACATTCTCTGCTCTTGCAGGAAAGGACAAATGAAGCAAAATGGATCCTGACAAAAAAAGTGGCCAGTCGGATAGAAGAAGCAGACAATGAAGAGTATTGCTATTTTATGTACCTGAATACTCTTTACAGTCCGGATGAATATTACGCAAAGCAGGTGGCCGAACAGATAAAGAGCATATATGCAAATGACAGGACCAATTGGAGGATCGCATGGATACTTCTGAAGATGGACGATGAGCTTGTCAGATCGCCCGGCAGAAGGTATGCATGGATCATTGAACAGCTAAAGATCGGATGTACAAGTCCGGTCATGTATCTTGAAGCCATAAAGGTACTGAGTGAGGAACCGTCACTGCTTCGTCACATAGAAGATGAAGAAAAACGGATCATACTTTATGGCGCCAGAGAGGGGATACTGACGGATGATATCATGTCCCAGGTCTCTTATCTGGTAATGAAGGCAAAAAATTACAGTCCCGGTCTTTTGAGAATAGTAAAATATATATACGAAAAAACCAAAAGTGACGAAGCTCTTCAGTCTGTCTGTGTACAGCTCATGAAGGGTTCTAAGATCGGGACCGAATATTTTGACTGGTATGCGGAGGCGGTTGAACGAAACTTTCCTCTTACCAAGCTTTATGAATCATACATGATGTCTATGGATCTGCGTCGCGACGACCCTATTCCCAAAAGGGTTTTGATGTATTTTTCTTATCAGTCATCCCTTGCTCCCGCACAGAATGCTTATCTTTATTCTTACGTGGTCAAGAATAAGGACCAGCTTCAGGATATATTTGAAAACTATCGCGAGAGTATTGACAGATTTGTATTAAAACAGTTATACGACGGCAGGATCGACAGAAACCTGGCATACCTTTACAGTACGGTTCTTCTTGAAGATCTTTTTACCGAGGATAATTTAAAACAGTTTTCAAAGGTTATATTCAAACATTGCGTGTATGTACCTGACAAGGACATTGTCAATGTTGTTGTCATAGACGAAAGATTAAAGACCCAGATGACCTATCCCGTTGTGGGAGGGGTTGCATATGTTGCATTACTCGGCAATGATTACACCATGTTGCTTGAGGATGCCTATGGTAACCGATACTATCATACAAGAGAATTCAGTACCGAAAAATTCTTTGTGCCGGGAAAGATCATATACAAAATGGACAGCAAGGTTACAGACAGTCTGATGTTCAATCTGTTCTTGTGCGATGACAGTCCGGAGTTTTTACTTGTGACCGATCAGAATGTGGAAAGGTACAAGTATCTCGAAGCGAGCACCGAAATTGCCGAGAACTACAGAAGCATGATAAGACTGCCGCTCTTGCGATACTATATTGAGAAGGATGACGTTGAAGGAGCTGACAGTGCACTTGACCGCATCAGATATGAAGATATCTCATTTAAGGATTACAATGAGATGCTCAGGATCATGCTTATAAGAGGAAGACTTGATCAGGCGATGGATATGGTCATGTACTTTGGTACCGAGAGCTTTGAGCCGCGTTTGCTCATGAGACTTTCCGGTATGGTTATTGACAGGGATGGTGATTATGAACAGGAGAGACTCACCTACATTCTGATCAGTGCCTTTGAAAGAGGCAAATATGATGAAAAGGGACTGGTGTATCTTGCCAGACACGCAAAAGGCCCCGTCAAGAAACTGAGAAACATCTGGAAAGCCGCTTCAGGCTTTGATATAGATACATACAATGTATGCGAGAAAATGATCGATCAGACTCTTGTTACCGGTGCGTATATCGGAGAAGAGGCTCAGGTCTTAAAGGAGTATGTTGACGGCGGAGCAATAACCGAGACAGAATTAAGGTTTTTGTCATATTTTGCTCACGAATATTTTGTAAGGGGACGTCTTGTCGACGATTATATGTTTGACGAGATGGAGAGAATATATAAAACAGAGGGTGAGCTTACCGACATCTGTATGCTTGCATGGCTGTATCACGTTTCAAAAGACGGTGCGGAATTCAACGACACGGAGAAGTCCGATATAGCATCGGACTTTATCAGAATACTTATGATAGAAAAGAGCATAGTATTTCCGTTCTTCGGCAAATTCAGAAGTATATCGACTGCGGCAGCCCAGGTATACAACCAGGTACTTGTGGAATACAGGGGAACGCCCGGGATAAAGACAGTCATAAACTATGTTATAAGCAAGCAGGAGGAAGATCCCGGCGGATACAGCCGTGAGGACATGGTTGACATGTATGGCGGAATATATGTGAAGCAGTTTGTTCTGTTCTTCGGCGAGTCTATTCAATACTATATTACCGAAGAGGAAAACGGAGGCCCTCAGCTTACCGAGAGCGGAACGATCGGTAAAAATGATGTTCCGAGCCATAATGAAAATGACAGGTATGCAATGGTCAATGACATAGCTATTGCCAACACATTAAAAGATTATGGGACGACCATGAAACTCTTGGAAGAATATAAATACAAGGAGTATCTGGTGAACAATTTGTTTTCACCGCAGTGAACATGTTTGGATTTTTGGAACGCTTCGTAGTCGGCTACGATCTTTCAACTGAATATGCACAGATAAGCTACATGCAGATGCAGGATAATATGCCTGTTACCGTGACACTGACGGACGGAAAGGAAGATTTTTGTGTACCCACCTGCCTTTTCAAGAGAAAAGAAGTAAATCAGTGGTTCTACGGACGGGAAGCACAAAACTACAGTATCGCGGAAGAAGGGACCATGATCGATAACCTTTGGGAGCATGCTCTCGTGGGAGATAAACTCCGGATAGAAGATGATGAGTTTGATCATGTGGCGTTACTTACACTGTTCGTCAAAAGAAGTCTTGCACTTTTAAGGAATGTTCCGAAGGATAAGATAAGCGGGATCATGTTTAGCGTTCCCGATCTTACCAAGAGGGCGATAGAGGTATTGGAGACGGTGTGCTCCATGCTTGGACTTAACGGTGCCGGGACGTTTTTTGAAGGCAGAGACGAAAGCGTCTTTTATTATGTGATACACCAGCAGAAAGAACTGTGGAAACAGGATGTTCTTGTATATGATTTTTCGGGCAGGAATCTCAGAGGATATCGCTTCAGCGTTAACAGGAATTCCAAGCCTCAGGTTTCGGTGGTAGACGAACGCATACATTCTGTCATCAGGGATGATATAAATAAAGACGGAGAGTTTTTGGAGATCATAAACGAAGACACCCAAAACGGGGTTGTATCCGGAGCGTTTCTGATAGGGAGCGGCTTTGAAGAGGACTGGTGTCATGATTCATTAAAGGAACTCTGCAGAGGACGAAGGGTTTTCAGAGGGAATAATCTTTACAGCAAGGGTGCCTGCTATGCCGCCAGAGAAAAACTCGTTGATTCGGATATGAATCAAAGTCTTATCTTTTTGGGAAAAGATAAGCTGCGGGCGAATATCGGAATGAAGGTCATGAAAGCGGGGAGTGAGAGCTATTTTGCTATTCTGGACGGTGGTGAAAGCTGGTATGATGCCAAAAAAGAGTTTGATATTATTATCGATAAAGGCAACAGCTTTGAGATCATCGTAACACCGTTGGATGCTAAGAACGTTCGCGAGATAGAGATCGTACTTGACGGACTGACACAAAGAGAAACTAAGACGACCAGACTTCACATGAAGGTATTTATGGAGTCTGAAAATGTTTTAAGAGTATGTGCTACAGACATGGGATTTGGTGAATTCTTCCCAACCACATATCAATTGTTTACTAAGCAGATACAGATCTGATCGGGGATATAAATGAGCAACGTGATATTGTGTAACGGCAGTTATGCCTCAAGTCCATATTTTGTAAAAGAGGCTTGCATAAATCTCTTTTCCATAGAAGAACTCTGTTATTATGTATATAACAATGCTTATCTTCTGGATGACGGTTTTGTGAATTCAAAACTGACCGAATGGATAGGAGAAGAGTTAAAACTGTCACAGCTGGCTGATGATATAAATAAGATAAAGGATGGATCGGGTGCTCTGGGGAATCTCGTCAGATTACTGAATAACGAGATAGGTTACTATTCGGAAACCGAATGGAGCAGCCTTTTGGATGACATAGAGAGCAACAGCAGATTATCGCTCGATCTCAGAAAAAAACTGAGGGCTGACGGACTTATGAAGGCATCCAGGTACGCAAAGGCCATGGAAGAGTATGAGAGCATACTCTGCAATATTACCGATACCGATAAAAAGCTTATAGCCGGCATATACCATAATCTCGGAGTGTGTGCCGCGCAGATGTTCTTATTTAACAGGGCAGCCGAATATTTTGAAAAAGCCTATGAAAATTATGCCAATACCGAGAGTTACAGGGAGATGCTGTTAGCACTTAAGTTTGCGCTTGAGCCGACAAAATATCTGACTTATCTTTCGGAGCATAAAGAGACATATGAGGATTCTTTGGAAATAGAGAGGAAACTCGAGATACTTCGCCTGTCATGGGGAGAGCAGCCCGCACATAAGTATTTCAGAGAATTGGAACAGCTTAAGGCGGAAGGCGGATCCTATTATGAAAGCCTGGACAGGCTTACGGATGATATCAAAGGAAGCTACAGAGGGTATGTAAATGGCACTTGGTAAGGGACTGTTTAACAGATTCTTTAATAAAAATGAAGATGATGATTTTTTTACTGAGTATGCCATTGAGATGGATGAGGAGACCGAAAGCCTTGCCTGGAACTGGGACAGTCTCATTAAGGACAGACATCTTCTGAAATTAAGCGATGATGTCCAGCGTGAAAAATACATCAGAAGTCTTGTCGAACAGGTAAAAAACGCTTCAGAACAGATAGATCAACTCGCGGCTGAATATAATGTGGTCACTGAGACATTAAGGGACATGGATGAGATTGAAGCGTTACCGCCTCAGGAATTGGACAGCTTACGTGATACCGCTCAGAAGATAATCGATATAGAAAAAGAGAAAAAAGAGTATAACAGGTCAAAAAGCCTCATGACCGAGGCTCAGTTCAGATCCATGGAACAGTTTTCTTCTAACATGCCCGGTGCATATAACGACCTTAAAGCTGCGGAGGAACATAAAAAACTCATAAAGGAAGATCTTAAAAAGCTTGAAGATGAGAAGCTCGGTTACATGTACCGCAACTCCGAATTGAAAAATTCCATAGCAAATTTACGAGGAATGCTTGTCATCTGTTTGTTTGCCGCAGTGGTCTGTATCATCATGCTGCTCATTTTGCAGTTTGGCTTTGAGATGGATACAAGGGCGGGTTACATCATTACATGTTTTGCCATAGCGGTAGCCGCGACCATCATATATATAAGATATATAGATGAGGATAAAGAAAGGATAAAGACATCCAGAGCGATCAATCGCATCATCCTTTTGCAGAATACGGTAAAGATAAGATATGTGAACAATAAAAACCTGTTGGATTATCTGTATACAAAATACAATACAGATTCGGCAAAAGAACTTTTAAGGATATGGAATCTCTATGAAGAAGAGAGGGATAAACGTGACAAGTACAGCGAAAATGAAAAACAGCTGAACTTATATCAGCAGGATTATCTTAAAAAACTAAAAAGGTTTCATATTTCCGATGTATATATGTGGCTTCACAATCCTTTGGCGGTAATGGATCACAAAGAAATGGTGGAAGTCAGACATTCGCACATTTTAAGACGGCAAAAACTGAGGGCACAGCTTGATCATAACAAGAAGCTTGCTAAGGAGGCACAGTCTGAACTTAAGCAGCTTGTGACAGAGTATCCGAGGTATGCAAAAGAAGTTATGGATATGCTTGAGAGGTACTCCTGAGTTCTTGACACAAAAAAGTCGTAATGATACTATATACGGGTTCTTATAGCAAATTTAAAATTTTTTTGCGAGGTAAAATATTATGAAAAAATTAATCACATTACTGATGGCGTCAGTCATGACATTCGGACTCTGTGCATGCGGAGGACCCAAGGAGGTTATAGACATCTCTGAGGGAAGCGCAGATTCTTTCGAAAATGAACTTAAAACAGATGAAGCTCAGCCTGCAGGCGATGAAAGAAAGACTTTTATCGTAGGCTTTGATGCTGAATTCCCTCCTTACGGATACATGGACGAAAACGGCGAGTATGTCGGTTTTGATCTTGATCTTGCTCAGGAAGTATGTAACAGAAGAGGCTGGGAACTTGTTAAGCAGCCTATAGACTGGGATGCAAAGGATATGGAGCTTTCTTCGGGATCTATCGATTGTATCTGGAACGGATTTACTATCAACGGCCGTGAGGATTCTTACACATTCTCCGTTCCGTATGTAGACAACAGTCAGGTATATGTTGTTAAAGCTGATTCAAACATAAAGACTGAGGCTGATCTTGCAGGTAAGGTTGTCGGTGTGCAGGCAGATTCTTCAGCACTGGCTGCTCTCGAAGACGAAGAAGGAAAGGCTGATCTTGCAAAGACATTTGCGGATCTTGTTCAGTTTGCCGATTACAATACAGGCTTCATGAATCTTGAGTCCGGAGCTATTGAAGTTCTTGCCATGGATATAGGTGTTGCAAATTACGAGATATCATCAAGAAACGGTGAATTTGTCATCCTTGACGATCAGTTGGCATCAGAACAGTACGGTATCGGATTCCTTAAGGGAAATACTGAGCTTAAGGATCAGGTTGAGTCAACTCTTTTGGAGATGGTTGCTGACGGAACTTTTGAGAAGATAGCGGAAAAATATGCGGATTACGGATTGGTAGACAGTATCTGCCTTAAATAATGACCATTAGAGGTTTAAAACCGGAGGTAATATATGCAGACATCGACCATGCTGTCACAGCTTGCGAGTGGTATGCTTGTATCAATAGAGATATTTGTTCTTACACTTTTGTTTTCTTTGCCACTCGGTCTTTTGGTGGCGCTTGGTCGCATGTCAAAATCCCGTATTTTAAGCGGCATAATTAAGGTTTATATAGCGATCATGCGCGGTACCCCTCTGATGCTCCAGCTCATAGTGGTATATTTCGCACCTTATTATGTATTTGGAATAAATATAAGCGCCCGTTTCAGATTTACTGCTGTTATCATAGCATTTTCTATAAACTATGCGGCCTACTTTGCGGAGATCTTCAGAGCGGGTATTCAGTCAATCTCTGTCGGGCAGTGGGAAGCTGCTCAGATTCTGGGTTATACAAAGACCCAGACATTTTTCAAGATAATACTTGTACAGGTTATTCAGAGGATCATTCCGCCTGTTACAAACGAGACCATTACTTTGGTAAAAGATACATCCCTGTCATTCGTATTAAGCGTCGCAGAGATGTTTACTATAGCAAAACAGATAGGAGCCAGAGAGGCATCGATCGTGCCTCTGATGGTTGCTGGTCTGTTTTATTTTGTTTTTAATTATGTAGTTGCTTTCGGAATGGAATATTTTGAAAAACGAATGTCGTATTTTAGGTGATCAGATGGCAGAAGTATTATTGGAGATAAATAATCTGAAAAAAACATATGAAGACGGAAATGAGGTCTTAAAGGATTTTAGTCTTACCGTAAAAAAGGGAGAGGTGGTATCAATTATAGGTCCCTCCGGATCGGGCAAGACCACTGTCTTAAGATGTGCTACCATGCTGACTCCCATCAGTGGGGGGAGCGTGGCATATATTGGTAAAAAGGCTCTTTGGGAAGAGGACGGAAAAGTATGTCAGGCATCCAGACAGGACATGAAAGAGATCAAAAAATGTTTTGGCCTTGTATTTCAGAATTTTAATCTTTTTCCGCACTATACGGTCATGCAGAACATAATCGATGCTCCCATAAGTGTTGATAAGGTCCCAAGACAGGAGGCGATCGAAAGAGCAAAGATGCTTTTGGAACGACTTGGATTGTCGGACAAGGCCGATCACTACCCCTTCAGACTGTCCGGAGGGCAGCAGCAGAGAGTATCGATAGCCAGAGCATTGGCGTTGCAGCCTAAAGTTTTATTTTTTGATGAACCGACATCCGCACTGGATCCGGAGTTGACGGCAGAGGTTTTGAAGGTAATAAAACAGCTGGCTGCCGAGCATATGACAATGATCATCGTTACCCATGAGATGCAGTTTGCACGTGAGGTTTCCGACAGGATAATCTTTATGGAACACGGAATTGTACAGGCTCAGGGTACACCTGATGAACTGTTTGATTCGGATAATGCAAGATTAAGAGATTTTATCGGAAAATTTACAAGCTAACAATTTTTTTATTATAGAAAGGAGTCAGTCGTGACAGAGTTTAAACCTATCAAAGAAGGTAAAGTAAGAGAGATTTATGATGTGGGAGAGAATCTTATTCTGGTAGCAACAGACAGGATAAGCTGCTTTGATGTTATCTTAAATAATACGGTAACAAAAAAGGGAACAGTATTGACACAGATGTCAAAATTCTGGTTTGATCTTACTTCGGATATCCTTCCGAATCATATGATAACAACGGATGTAAATGAGATGCCCGAGTTTTTCAGGCAGGACAGATTCAATGGAAACAGCATGCTGGTCAAGAAGCTTAATATGCTGCCCGTAGAGTGTATAGTAAGAGGTTATATAACAGGCTCGGGATGGGCATCATACAAAGAAAACGGTACGGTTTGCGGTATTAAACTTCCGGAAGGCTTAAAGGAATCGGATAAGCTTCCCGAACCCATCTACACACCTTCAACAAAAGCCGAGATAGGTGATCACGATGAAAATATCTCATACGAACAGAGTGTTGAATATCTTGAGAAGCGTTTTCCCCAAAAAGGCGAGGAATATGCATCTAAGCTTCGCGATTATACAATTGCTCTTTACAAAAAATGTGCCGATTATGCGCTTACAAAAGGTATCATAATCGCAGATACCAAATTTGAATTCGGACTTGATGAAAATGGTAACATCGTTGTGGGTGATGAGATGCTCACACCCGATTCTTCAAGATTCTGGCCCGCAGATGTATATGAAGCAGGACATTCACAGCCTTCGTTTGATAAGCAGTTCGCACGTGACTGGTTAAAGGCAAATGAACATGATGACTGGACACTTCCCGCTGATATAGTGGATAAGACCATTGAAAAGTATCTTCAGGCCTATGAACTGCTGACAGGCAAACCCTTATAATTTACGCTACAGGAGAATAAAAATGAGTACAGACAGATATATAAGTCCGTTGTCCGAAAGATATGCTTCAAAGCAGATGCAGTACATCTTTTCTCCGGACATGAAATTTACCACTTGGAGAAAACTGTGGATCGCATTGGCTGAAACCGAGATGGAACTCGGCCTTTCGATGGACGGAAAACCTGTAATAACGCAGGAGATGATAGATGAGCTTAAGGCTCATGTTGAAGACATAAATTATGATGTGGCAAAGGAACGTGAAAAGATAGTAAGACATGATGTAATGAGCCATGTATACGCTTACGGTCAACAGTGTCCCAAGGCAGCAGGTATCATTCATCTGGGAGCAACAAGCTGTTATGTTGGTGATAATACCGACATCATCGTAATGAATGAGGCTTTAAAGCTGGTTAAGAAAAAACTGGTAAATGTTATTGCACAGCTGGCCAAATTTGCGGATAGCCACAAAACATTACCGACCCTGGCTTTCACTCATTTCCAGCCGGCACAGCCTACTACTGTCGGAAAGAGAGCTACACTGTGGCTTCAGGAATTTTTGATAGATTATGAGGATCTGTGCTATGTGATGGATTCGCTTAAGCTTTTGGGGTGTAAGGGCACGACCGGAACTCAGGCGTCTTTCTACGAATTATTTGACGGGGATCATGAAAAGATTGACAGGATCGATGGCATGATCGCAAAGAAGATGGGATTTGATAAGTGCGTTGCCGTTTCGGGACAGACCTATTCACGTAAAGTAGATACACGTGTTTTGAATGTTTTGGCGGGAATAGCGGCCAGTGCTACAAAGATGAGCAACGATATCCGTTTGCTTCAGCATCTCAAGGAGGTCGAGGAGCCTTTTGAAAAGACGCAGATAGGATCATCCGCCATGGCTTATAAACGTAACCCCATGAGAAGTGAGCGTATAGCATCATTGTCCAGATACGTGATAGTAGATGCTCTCAATCCGGCCATAACGAGTGCCGTTCAGTGGTTCGAGAGAACACTTGACGATTCGGCAAATAAGAGACTGTCGGTTCCCGAAGCCTTCCTTGCGATAGACGGTATACTTGATCTTTGCATAAATGTTACCGACGGACTTAAGGTATATCCCAAGGTCATCGAGAAGCATATGATGGCAGAGCTTCCCTTCATGGCAACCGAGAATATAATGATGGATGCTGTAAAGGCAGGCGGAAACAGACAGGAACTTCATGAAAAGATCAGACAGCTTTCCATGGAGGCAGGAAAGACAGTAAAGGAAGAAGGTAAAGATAATAACCTTTTGGAACTTATTGCCGCAGATCCTGATTTCGGTTTAAGTCTTGATGAACTAAAAGAGTCTATGGAGCCTTCGAAATATACGGGAAGAAGTGCTTATCAGGTAGACCGGTTTATAAAAGAAGTGGTATCGCCCATCCTTGATGAGAATAAGGATCTTTTGGGAGTTACCGCACAGATCAATGTTTGATAAATATTACTGGGGGTAAATGTTTGGGGTAAGCATATGAATCTACTTCCGAAATTTATTAGAAGAACTGATATATCCGAGACGGCTAAAGCAAACAGAGTATCACTTATTTGCTATTTCATCAGCTGTCTCGTGATATCGGTCGTGGGCATTCAGTATTATTGGAACAACCCTGACTCTGCTTCGATGGTTGGTCCGGTCGTATTTCTTGTCATGCTTTTTGTACCATGGATACTGGGAGTTGTCGTTTCCGACAGGTTACCGGTTTCTTTGGGTGTCGGCAGATTTCTCTACATTCTCTTTGTGGTCTTATATTTATATCTGGCTGTATCGGACAAGCCATATATCATGGGTCTTGCAGTCATCCCGATGATGATGACCTCCGTTTCCTACGGAAGGCTTGATTCGGTATGCTATTTTAACGGTAGTGTTGTTATCGCGTGGATCATAGGAATAGTAAACAGGGCACTCAGATATGATGATGCGCAAGAGGTCAACAGTCGGATATTTGTACTCCTCATCTTAATATCATCCGCTGTGTTTTTGGTGCTTTGTACATACATGATACAGATGATGCAGGCTAAAAAAACGGCAGAGACTAACAGGGAGAGGGATCGTTTTCAGGCTATAGTATCGATCGGCGTAGAGAAGATATTCGAATATGATATTAAAAATGATATTATCATGATCGCTACCAGCAGCGCCGGTATCTACGGCAAGGAGCATTATATCTGCAATATAAGCACGGTGGCAAAGAGTAAAAAATATGTGCCTTTTGCCGACTGGTACCGCTTTGATGAGATATTGGTCGAGTGCCATTCGGGAAAACCCATAGTGGAAAAGGACTTCAGATTCAGAGAAGAAGGTGCGCAAAGCGATGAATATATCTGGT
>CACZSE010000304.1 GCA_902783735.1 uncultured Lachnospiraceae bacterium | reverse complement strand
TAAGTCTGGTTACCACAAATAACCATTTACGTTTTAACCTTTTTTTCAGATCACTGTATCCGGTTCCGCCCATTGCGATCCATTCGTCGTAATTTTTGTCCCATATCTCGTTTTTCAGGCCGTTCCAGAACTTTGGCTGACCGGCTGCATGTATAATCTTTTCTCCGCCCATGGTCTTGGTCGGATGGCAGGCATATTCACTGAACGGAAATCTTTTCAGTTTTATACCGAATTCCTGCACAGCCATTGTAAATATGCACTGCTCGGGAAGGTAAAGGTCCTCTCCCCATTCAGTCGTTTTACTGTAACACCATTTATGTATATCCTTATAGTTTGCCAGTTTGTTTGATAATGCAAATAACGGCGTCCCTACTCCGTCGGATTCGAGATCATATTTTCGTATCTGCTCATTGACTATATCTTTAAACAGGAACCCTCTTAGAGGTGTTTTACATGTCAGGACATTGAACTCATCGTTTTCAATCCTGCAAAATTCATCGAGTTTGTCCAAAACCACAACGTCGTAATCACTCCATACGACCTCATCATATTCTTTTAACAACGCAAAACACTCGTATTTGCAATATACCATTCTTGAAAAGTAGGACATGACTTCATCATTCTTACTCTTAGGATGGTAATCATACTCTATAAATCTTGTCTTATATATACTGTTGATCAGCTGTTGATCTTTCTTTTTGATCCCATCATGATATACTACTATTTCGTCAAACAAATGGCTGTTTGTATCACGAACATTCATGATGAATACGGCGATCGGCGCAACATCATCCCGCGTTCCACCTGTTACTAGCGCTCTTTTCATACTACATCTTTCTTATCTGTATAGGCTTTAAGCCACGCTTTTCCATGTTCATGGCAAGCTTTGCCTTAAATATCTCCAGTTTTCCTTTGGCTTTGGAAATTGTTCCGTAATCCATCTTAAGTCTTAACAGATCAATATAAGCCTTTCCCGTACTGCTCATGCCACCCATTGTGAAGTTGGCTATATGTGCATCCAACGGAATAAAACTCACCTTCCCGGTTCTCTTATATCTTAACATCAGATCATAATCCGCTACACTGACATACTTTGTGTTATAGGCTCCAAGTTTCGTATATGCCTCTTTTGTAACAAAACACGAAGGATGTGATATCATCTTTTCTTCAAGTCTGTTATGATCCGACATTGAGATCTGAATCACCTTACCATCCTGTACAATGGCTGTTTTTCCATAATATACCGTATATTTATTATCATGATCGGCTTCATAGGCTCTGATCACTTTCTCTACTGCGTCTTTCTCATACCAGTCATCGCTGTTTATGATTCCTATCAGTTCACCTGTCGATAGATCAATACCTTTGTTCATGGCAAAATATATACCATCATCTTTTTCGGATACAACTTTTAATCGTTCACCGAAAACTGCTCTGTACTGATTTACGATATTCATGGTACTGTCTGTGGAAGCACCGTCAATTATGAGGTATTCAATGTTTTTATAGGTTTGATCCAGAACGCTTTTTATGGTCCTCTCTATTGTCTTTTCGCTGTTATAACACACAGTAATAATGCTGACTTTTATATCTTTCATATCACCATCTCTGTACCACCCAAACATTCACCACATACCAGACGGCCAGTATACATATCTGCCAAATGGTAAAGCCATGGAACAGTTTCTTTTCTTCCTGTTCACCAATCCTGTCATCCACTCTAACCTTATGGTGATTAATGACAATAAAGGCTAGTGACACGGCAAAGCATATTCCGACCACCACGTTCATGACACTGTCCACTCCAAAGTTGTTGAGATAGCGTGCCACAGACGGTCCGTTGACCGAATCGTGTCCTTCCTTAAGAAGTCCCTTAAATATCAAAAAGTCCAGGTTGCACGGCCCACCGTAAACCCAGTCGGTGTTCATGACATATACCAAAAACATTGTCAGTGTAAATGCATTGGTCAAAAGCAGATTGGTTTTTATACAATCCTGTTTCATGAATATAAGCAGAAAAACGAACGGATACATTGCAACTATCCAATATGGCGACGGCGAAGCATTTATAAAGAATATCAGCCATGCTACGCTTACCGCATATACAGTTACGTGATTCCATTCTTTTGTATCCTCTTTGTGCTTAGTGTAACACCATATACACAACAAAACGAAAAGGACTACCAAAAAGGATGCAACATAGCCTTTTCGTATTGCGGGAAATTCAAAAAACAATGATTTATGGTAAAAGTGTGAAAAGAAATCCGTATTGGCCTGATCCAATGTAACAGTAACCTTTGTTGTCACACCGTCGACCACTGTATCCTTTTGGGCGGTGAGCTGGTGATCCCTTCCGGTTATGAACATATCGATCTTATCGATCAGCTTGTACCATACCCTTTCAACAAGGAACAGTGATATTCCAAGGATCCCATCTCTTATTATATATAAGATTCTCTTTTCTCTTAAGAGTAACAACGGAATGAATACGATGATCGCCAGTACTTTACACGATATCGCCAATGCGAAAAAGAAGATAAACTTCTTTTTATCATCATTTAAGAAAGCCCTTATCCCTACCATACTTATATAAGCATAAAGTATGTCTGACTGGGCAATATGAAATACAGGCAATACGACCAGGATGGTTGAGCAAAACAGTATCAGCATCCATTTTACTCTGTCCTTTTTTATACCGAGTATCTCACCGACCTTAACCATCTCTGACATGCAGAGTGCCATAGGAACAGCCATGCTCAACTTAAACCAGGTCACTGTCACGGTATTGGCGATCTCAAATTTCCAGAACCTTTGTATAAGATTGATAGGAAGTATCCAAAGCTCACAAAACCATTGCTGCACTACACCGTAAGGAAGCCTGTTATTTCCAAGAAGCGCCACGCTCCCTTTTCTGAAAAGACCTTCATTTATCCAATAGTAGTTTAAAAACATGACCATGTTGTCACTGTAATACAGTGTGAGTGTAATGAGAAGTAACAAAACTCCCAGGACTATCCACTCTATGGCATTTAATCTGTCTACCACCAGATTATCCTTCAGAACCGCAATATTCTCTTTTAGGTTTTTTCTCTTGGTATCTTTTTTCATGATCTTTATCTTTGTCTGTTTACTTTACCGTCTTTTACTTCATAGATAATATCGCAATTCTCTATGGTTGAAAGTCTGTGTGCGATTATGATCAGAGTCTTTCTTCCGCTCAGACTGTCAATAGCATCCATTACTGCCGCCTCGGTCTCATTGTCCAAAGCTGATGTTGCTTCATCCAATACCAGTATCTGGGGATCATTATATAATGCTCTGGCAATACCGATCCTTTGACGCTGTCCTCCCGAGAGTCTTACGCCACGTTCGCCGATCTCAGTATTCACTCCGTCCGGCAAAGAATCTATAAATTCCTTAAGCTGGGCTTCTTCTATCACTTTGTTAATGCGCTCATCGTCGATCTCGTTATCTTCAAGCCCATATGCGATATTGTGCTTAATGGTATCGTCGATCAAAAAAATGGTCTGTGGGATATACCCCAGATTCTTCTTCCATGCGGTTGAGTTTTCTTTTATGGCGATATCATCCACTCTTATGCTGCCCTTCTGCTGATAAAGGATGCCAAGTATGATATCTGCCAATGTTGTTTTTCCGGCTCCGGAAGGACCGACAAACGCAACCGATTTATTCTTTGGTATGGAAAGCTCAACGTTATCCAATACCTGACTTTCCATTCCCTCATATTTGAATGATAATCCGTCAATCGTTATCTTATCGTTAAATACTATGTCCGTCTCTTCAACTGTTTCGTGGGACTTCTTCTCGAGCTCTTCTACCGCTTTAAGATCCCGATATATGGCATCAACACTTACTTTATTGAACATGATCCTGCTCAGATAGCCGCTGATCCTGTTAAAAGACGGTAAAAGACGATATGCCGCAACCGCAAATACCGACATCGTACTTACAAAATATTTGCTGTCGATACCTCGCAACAGCTTGATCATGACAACAAACATCAATGCTCCTATAACAACCGTTTCCATTGCCGGCTTTGGAAGATATGAAAGTGTCTGATATGAACAGTGGTTCTTGGCAAACGACTCGTACTCCGCATCGAATTTCTTAATGAAATATGCTTCTTTTCTAGCGATCTTCGTCTCCTTTATGCCACCGAATGACTGTAAAAGCCACTGAGTCTGTCCCTGCCTGTTCTTTCTTACTATCTCACCCTGTCTTCTGATCTTCTTCTTGATGACCTTAAAGAACAAAAGGAAGAACATGATAAGTATAACGACAACTCCGATACTTATGGATTTGTCCGTGATAAACAGATAACCGGCTAAAAGACTGCACACGATACCTTCTACAGTAAGCTGTAACAAACATATGATGATATCGTAAAACTGTACTACATCCGTGCTGATATTCTGTACAAGCTCAGCGCTGTTATGCTCCAAAAAGAAGGAATAAGGCTGGCTCATATAGCATGATAAGAGTCTGTAAGCCAGTTTTCTCTGATTGCTGTAAGTAAACTTATAGATCGAATAGTTCATATATACCAGATATACATTTTTAATAATGTATATGGCAATAAGAATTGCGGCCAGAAAAGCTAAAAACAGATTGGGATCACTGAATCCCACCATGTTATACAGATCTAAAAGATATTTTTTATCAGCCTTGTACATTGCTCCCGGCGAAAGTGCAAGAGAAACAAACGGCAATATGGCCGTTACTCC
Source organism: uncultured Lachnospiraceae bacterium (assembly GCA_902783735.1). Classification (GTDB taxonomy): domain Bacteria; phylum Bacillota; class Clostridia; order Lachnospirales; family Lachnospiraceae; genus Colinaster. The sequence continues at coordinate 8,564 of CACZSE010000304.1, read as the reverse complement.
CAATAACTCGAGCAGAGCACCTATTACTATGGCTATCAACAGTAAAAATACTATTTTTTTCTGACGCTTATCAAATATATATATTATCTTTTTTAAAGATGCATAATATCTTTTAATCACACCTTATACTCCCCGGTCAGTTCTTTTTGTATCTGAGTAAATACGCCTTCGGAAACAATCCGAAAAAGAACATGCCTATCTTTCTTTTCATCGTCCAGTCAAATCGCAGAGCCTCTCTGTATTTTCCCCAGTATTTTTTTCTGAGGTCACTTACTGTCTGTTTTTTGTCCGGTTCGAGTTTTTTTATCTCAACAATGTTCAGTAATATCTTGTAAAGATATTTGAAACAGTCTTTTTCGTAATATTTTGTAAGTCCGCGTTCACTGTATCTGCTCATGCGGATCTCCAGAGCTTTCAGTATTTCAAGTCTCTTCAGGCTGTATTTCTGGGACATGACACTTTTTTCATTGTCTACCCGATAGTTGTACATACTTACCGGTGTCCCTACCACTTTGGATGCTTTAAAATACAGATCGGCAACGATTATCTCATCCTCGTAGATCATCCCTTCTACAAACCTGATATCCTCAAACAAGCTGCTTTTGTAAATCTTATTCCAAACCACAACATAGTTCAGGTAACCTTTACCGTACAGATTATCAATGGCATCGATACCATTTTCCACGATCAGATCTTCGCTCTTTTGATCGGGCCCATGCTTTTCACTGTCCGATACCTTTGTATAACCGCACCAGGCTATATCTGCATCATTCTTTTCGATCAATTGCGACAGCCTGTCCAAAAACGTATTTTCAATCCAGTCATCCGAATCGACAAACGAGATATATTCACCCTGTGCCTTATTAAGACCCAGGTTTCTTGCGGCAGCCGCTCCTTTATTTTGGACGTGAATGACCGTAACTCTCGGATCTGTATCTACGTATCTGTCAACAATGCTTCCGGAACCGTCCGTCGATCCGTCATCTATAATGATCAATTCGAAATTCTTATAGGTCTGATCCAATATGCTGTCTATGCATCTTTCAACATAGTTCTCAACATTGTATACCGGCACTATGACGGAAATCTTAGCACTCACTCTGTCTGTCACCTCTTAAACAACAGGTATTTTATCTTTTGTTTTCTTCCCAGACCGTCAAACGACATGCGCTTAACAAATCCTCTCGGGTCCTTATCAAAAGGTTTATTGCCCTTTGAAAAAATGTCTTTCAGGAACAATTCAAGTTTTTCCATTTCCTTCGGGTCATAACTGTCAGTCATAGGATATGTTCTGAGCATCTTAAGATACTTTTCATCATCCTTATCCAGTTCGATAACTTTTTTTACAAGTTCATCCAACCGTTCTTCATATCCGTTTGCACATATAAATGCCTGTTCGTTAAAATCATTTTTAACACTCGGATTTCCCCAATAGATAGGGATTGAGTGTGCTGCGAGCGGATCGAGCATTTTCTCTGTGGTATATCCGTCGAAATCGCAGTTTTCAAAGGCGATCGTAAACTTGTAATCCTTTATAAAATCAAGTTTGCCCTTTTGCCAGTCACCATCACGATCCGATATTGAGTTTGGAGGCATGTTATTCAGAACCTTCCCGGGACAATCGACTTTTTTGTACTCCATAAGTTTCTTTGCAAAGTCCTGTCTGAGCTTTGTAGCCCATCCGTCCTTTGCATTGGAATATATGAAGTTACAGAACTTTCTGTTTAAGGCCTGCTCATCGGTAAGATCGCATGCGTTAAGTCCGTCCGGATTAAAGAGCCAGACCGGTCTTCTCATGTAACGCGATCCGAAACTCATATTGTCAAATGCTATGGCGTAGTCACATTCGCAAAAGTTGGGCGTCAGTGCCTCTCCGGTAAAGAATATCTTTACACATTTTTTGTTTTTGTATGCATGATGGTCTGTCCCGAAACAGGAATAGATCAAAAAATCCGGTTCATCACTGATCTCATATCCATCAAAGTATTTATTTATCGTTGATGAAAATATATTGTTATTTTCATCAAAATCTCTGTACATATCACAGAACTTTATTTTGATCTTGCCCATTCTTCATTATCCAAAATATATCTGATCCCATCCTTAAATTTTGTTTTACAACCCGGGATCACGCATTCTTTATCTACATACAGGCACATGACCTGCTTGTCCCCGTATGGTATGTCACCCAAGCCCAGTCTTGCCGTACATCCCGTCACTTCATACATATCTTTGATGTATTCTTTTAAGGGTCTTGGCTGCCCGCTGCCGATACAACATATTGTACCATGTTCTGCGCTTTCTGCCAAATGTAGTATCATGTCCGCCGCATCCTCACTGTAGAGGTAATCCCAGATCTGATCTCCTGCGGTAAAATGCGTCTCTTCGTCCGCAAGCATCTTTTTTAGTGTAGACATGACCATGGTATACTCACCGTCATATGGTCCGTAAATACTCAGTATCCTGGTCCAGATATGCTTTAAGCCCAGTTGCTCACATTTTATCCTGCTCAACTGCCCTGCTGCCAGTTTTGCCATACCATATCCATTTTCAGGGAAGGTCGGTGTATCCGGTCTTAAAGGCTTATTCACACGTCCGTATTCAGCCTGTGATCCGGCTCCGATGAAAGTTTTGCAGCCCAAATGCGATGCAAGCGTGACCGCATCAAGCGTATATTTTATATTGTCAGCCTGAAGAGAAGTATCGTTTCTTGTATCACCAAAGGTACCGTTCCATGCCAGATGGATAAAAAGCTCATAATCTCCTGTGTTTGGTTTGGGCTCATTTGCATAAGGATCTTTTAAAAGGTCGTTGTACTCATCAAGATCGGCTTGTATCACCTTAACAAGATCACTCTTCGGAATATGTGAAATACGTTTGGATCCTCTGTGACATATTGCAAGAACCTTTATGCCTTCCTGTATGCATTTTTTTATAAGGGCCATACCTATGGCACCGGTAGGTCCCGTGATCACAACACCGTTCATACTTCCTGCCTTTGCTTTTTATTTCGCATATAAATATACCAGGTGTAGAGTCGCCTGTTGTACAAAAACAGTTTCAATCTCTTCTCGGAATATATCGTTGGTCTGAACTTCATCTTGACCGAAGCGTTTTTTATATATTTTTCAATCTCGCTATATTCTTCAAAATATGTATCCAGAAAGTCTCTTACGCCCTTTAGGGAATTAATACGTCTGCAGCATGATTCAAAGCTGTGCATACAATGAGTTATATACAGACCATATTTTAAACTGTCTTCAATATGATCGTCCAAAGCATCCGGCAGATTCATGATCACATATCCGTACAGTCTGCGTATCGCTTCGGGAGCCTGAAACAGACGCATATCGGGTTTGTCTGTCAGATTCATGGCTGAACCTTCACGTTTTACATATGTGTAAAGTATCTCATCAGTAGTAACTATCCTCTGCGAAGAAAGGACTGTCTTGTATATAAATTCCACATCCTCACATATGGCACACCCTTCGGTAAACCTGAGATTATGATCATCGATCGTTTTCCTTTTTACGGCAAACGAACCTATTCTTATCCTGTTTTCGCCGCTTAGCAGAGACTTGCAAAACTCCCGACCGGTGTACTCAGTTCTTTCAAACTTCTCCTGAGACTCTTTAGTCAGTTCACCGTTTTTCAGCCCATATCTCCATACGATCATATCTGCCGGGTCAGTGTCGTCAGTTATCAGCTTGTCCAGCGTTTCCATCATATTCTCAGAACAGATATCATCACCGTCGATAAAAATAAAATATTCACCTTTTGCCGCTTCTATTCCTGTATTTCTCGCAACACTAACACCTGCGTTGGGTTGTGAAAGAAGCTGAACAACAGTCATGTCATGACTCTCAAGAAATCTCTCCACCACTCTCCAGCTAGCGTCAGTCGAACCGTCGTTTACGATTATGATCTCGGTATCATCCCTGTCGTATGGCAACAGACTAAGGGTTTGTGCTATGTAATTTTCCAGATTATAGACCGGAATTATGACAGAATATCTGATCATTATCTCTCCAACAACACATAAAAGATCTCATTATCGCAGCAAAGCAATAAATCATGAATTTCCTTTATATGACCTTTGATATACAGCCAATGTCTGCTTTACGGTGTTTTCCCAACTGTATTTGTTGAGTATATGTCCCGCTATGGCTTCTTTTGTATAGCCACGTTCTTCGCGTATCTCTTTTAAATGTCCGATGATATCTCTCATGGAATTCAACAGACTATCGGGATCGTCCGGTTCGTAACAATATCCGTGTTGTTCCACGACAGCCGTATTTTGAGGTATATCACTCACCAGGCAGATATTCCCATAGCTCATGGCTTCCATCAGGCTGACAGGCATCCCTTCAAGCTCACTCGGAAGGACAAACAGGACCGCATTACTATACAACTCTTCCAGTTCTCTTCCCTGTGCTGCTCCGGTCATGACTATCCGTGCCTTTCTTCTTGCTCTGGAAGTCTTATCATTGAATTTATCCGCAAATGCCTTTATGGTATGGTAATACTCTTCTTCATGATAACCGCTCCCCGCCAAAACCAACGGCACTTCGATACCACTCTTGGAATATGCTTCCAAAAGAGTATGAACACCCTTCTCCGGGGAAATGCGACCTACATATAGTATGTAATCATCTCCGTTTAATGCATGCTTTAACTTTATTACCTTAGGTGCGTAACACTCAGGCATATCCACACCGTTTGGTATAAAAACGGTGCTTCTGTTATAGGTGTCTTTAAAGTATTTCTGATCCTCACCGGAAAGAACGATTATTTCATCGGCATACTGGACTGCCATTCTCTCACCATATTGGCAGATCCTTGCACGGATACTGTTTTTTTTGAATCTTTTCCAATCTATGCCATGGATGGTAACTATGCATCGTTTTCCCTTGTTTTTTGCATTCTTTATGACACACGCCGAAGCTTCACCATGGAAATGTATGATATCATGTCTTGTTTTGCAGGCATTTTTTACAGCAAAATAACTGTAGACCAGACAGTTTAAAGCCGCATTTTTAACAGTAAATGCCGTCTTAACATGAACTCCCTCATGCTCGTACTGGCTTTTCTGAGGAGTATTGATATTGTTATATCCTTTTACATGCGTACCCTTACGATTGTAAGCCGTAACATCATGCCCCTCCCCGGCTATTCCAACTGCCAGTTTTTCCACAACGACATCTATTCCCGTCTCGCGGGACGGCGTCCTGTTTTGACCGATCATGGCAATCTTCATGACTGCATCTCTCCTTGTATATTATCCCCTTTTTTGATGCCCATAAACATCATGGCTATGACATATATCAGGTTGGAAAGAAGAAAAGCATCGTTGATCATATACGATCTTTCCATGAATATATACATCACGGCCGTAACGAGAATGACTAAAGCCGCTCCTTCTTTTTCTTTATAGGTTTTATAGAAAAGATAGCCTACAAATACAGCATAAACAGCCAGGATGATATATCCGTATTCAGCTGCCAGAGCAACAAATCCGTTATCTATGGTATCTTTGTGGCTTCCACCCATTGTAAGCGCATTCCAGTCTCCGATATAAGCGCTCTCATACGAAAGTTTTATCCTGTTTGTAAGTATGTCATTCAGGCGGGTAAGAAACTTTCCGTAATTATCCCACGGATTTACCGTTACCGACACTATTGTCAGGATCAGAATGAGTATATATACAACAGCACCTGTAATATATGCCCATATTTTTTCGAAAACCTGCTTATCAAAATATGTATAAAGCACTCCGCCGATTATCACTATCTGTGCAACAAGCAAACCTGTTTTGGAATGTGTAAAGCAATAAAGAACGATATTCAACACCGTAGCGGCCGCATATATCTTCCAGTTTATTTTCTTTTTATACAAAAGTATCATAGCTGCAAAAATGTACCATACCGTACCGTGCAGATTATTGGCATGTGAGAATCCGAGCATGTATCTTGTTTCGACAATACCGCGTCCGAAATCTCTGGTCTCTGAAATATCACCGCCCAGACCGGTCAGAGCAAATATTGCTATCAATACGGTAGAAATGAGAACGCCTTCGAAGATAAGCGAAAGTACCACTTTCATGTCAACATTTCTTGCCGCTATTATAAGGACCGCAACATAAACCACATATTTTTCTTTTGTGCAAACATAACTTGCTATACTGAGCGCCCCGACGATCCCGATCAGTGCCCATTCCACCTTTTCATAATATGTCATGAGGATCTTTATACAACAAAGAACACAAGCGATCTGCAAAAGTCGTCCTCTGAACGGTGTTTCCCAAACACTGAATCCCTCGCACATGATCAGAATATGGATCAGTACGGCTGCGTAATAGATTAAATTTGCTGCTTTATCGAATCTTTTGATGATCTGCATATCTTTCCTTCCTTCACTTCATAAATAATATCACAGTTTTCTATAGTCCTTAGTCTGTGAGCAATGATAACAAGAGTCTTCTGTCCGTGCAACGCATCCACTGCCTCCATGATGGCGGTTTCCGTTTCGGTATCCAATGCGGAAGTGGCCTCATCAAATATGAGCAGTTCCGGATCATGATACAGTGCTCTCGCTATTCCAAGTCTCTGTCTCTGTCCTCCGGAAATACGAACGCCTCTTTCTCCTATCTGACTTTCCAGTCCCAAAGGCTGCTCCTGGACAAATTCCTTCATCTGAGCCTGTTCAAGTACCTCCCATACCCGATCTTCATTTATCTGCTCAGGTTTTACTCCAAATGCAATGTTCTCCTTAATGGAACCGTCCAACATATATATAGACTGAGGAATATATCCTACATGTGAAAGCCATGCTTCATAATTTTCAAATATATCAGTACCGTCGCTTGTGACAGAACCCTTTTGAACCTTTAAAAGGCCTAAAAGTATATCGATAACAGTCGTTTTACCCGCTCCGGAAGGTCCCATGACACCGATCGATCTTCCTACCGGGATCAGCATATCGGCATCATCAAAGATCTTTTTATCCGTATTGGGATAAGCAAAGGTAACATGTTCAAGCTTTATCTCTTTTTTCAGTTCAATAGCCTTGGTATTGGGATGTGCCCTTCTTTCCTTATCAATCTTTTCCTGATCTCTCATGGCAGCCGTGTCCACGTGATCGTAGATATAATTCAGTGCAGGCTCATAATATGCAATGTTGGCCATATATGTATTTACCCTGTTAACGCTGGGTAATAATCTCATCGCCGCAAGTCCGAAAGCCGAGATAAGCGGCAAAAGATCGCTCATGTTACTGCCCACCATCATGGATATTCCCACATATGCCAGTATACCGACTATAGCCACCGTTTCTATCAAAAGTCTGGGCAGATTGGTAAGCACATTGTTGGATACCTGTTTATCAGCATACTCCACTGCCTTTTCATTGTATCGGTCGGTGCAGTAATCCTCTTTGTTTAAAACCTTGACATCCTTTATCCCCGTAACAGGCTGGAGTATCCATTTATAAAGGCCCGCCTGAGCTTCTCTGGCCTCGTCACCGACACGCCCAAGCTTTGGTTTGATGAACTTCATGATGATCACGGTCACCAATCCCAAAAGACCCACTATCACGATCATCATCTTTGGATCGACTATCAGTAAAAAAACACCGAGACATACGCTCACCACCATCTCTGCGGCAAGATTCATGCACTGCTGCAACAGGTTGAAAACATTGTCCATATCACCGTAGATGGTCCTGACTATCACGGATGTCTCCGCATAAAGGTAATATTCATAAGGTCTGTGCAGAAACTGGGACAAAAGGTTGGTCGTATGTCTGCTCCTGTTTTTATTTACAAACCTCGATTGAAGATATGTAAGCATAACAAGATATGCATTCTTGATCACAAACATGAGTGCAAGTGCTATGAGCAGTACATAGATCATACTTCGAACATCCGATATTCCAAACATATCCATTATCTTTTCGACATAGATATTTTCTGCGAAGCTTTTTTCGTCCAGTATTGCAGATATTAACGGCAGGACCAAAGATACCCCCGCTGTTTCAAGCAATCCGCCTATGAGTATCATGAACATAAGACCGCATATTCGAATTTTCTGGCCTGTGTCGAGTATTGAATTGAGCTTTTTCAACATAGCTGGGCTCATTTGTCATATCCTTCTTTTTAATGACTTCATAAATTCCTGTCTGACCATCATTCTGGTTTTTTTATCGGCATGTCTGTACATATGTAAAAACCTTTTCATACGGAATCCGTCAACATGCCTCAAAACTCTCTTGCCGTAATCCCATATCATGTCAGACCACTGTCTCGAATAATCTATCCTTCCGCCGAAATAGTCATTTAATACCTCAACATGATGCGCCTTGTTAAACAGATCGGACTCCATGTCCGCATTTGTAAGATTTCTCCCGTTTGAAGCATTTTCATCAAAGAATCTTCTGTATGCGCTCATATTGTCTGATAAGATAAAAAAATTACCTCTGTCCAAAAGCAACGACAATATGGTCTTATCTCTTATGAGGCGATCGGCCTTATATATAACGCTGTAATCTTTTTTGTCTTTAAAAATATT
>CACZSE010000303.1 GCA_902783735.1 uncultured Lachnospiraceae bacterium | reverse complement strand
ATAAGTATATTTTTATTTCTGTCATACTTAGGATGACTTGGTCTTGTCATTCGCAGCCATTCAGTAGCTGTAAGTGGTATATTGTTCCATTTATTAGGATCCGTATAAGGTTCAAAATCCTTATCATTTCCCCATTTGGCAGAACCATACTCTTCGCCTTTCCTGAACTGCTTGGCATTCTTCTTCCTGGCATTCATATATAGCTTAAATGCTATTCCGGCAATAATTCCTCCACATAGAGGTACCAGTTTTAGACTTGGAGCTATATAAGGTTTTACCTGAAAGAACAACTGAAATCCATCAACACACTTATCCAGCCAATCTGCCTTTGAGCTTGCTACAGCAGCTTGAAGAAACTTATTTACAAAATAAAAAAGAACCAGAAATGGTATCAGATCTATTGCGACCTTGTTGGCATTAATCTTCCCATTTTTCATATATGGCTTAAGTGCTTTCCTTGGAAGTTGCCCTAAATCGCTAAGAATACCTTTTACAATCTTGTTACCACCCATAGGCACTACCTCGACTGACTCCGGTTCTTCGTCTTCTGTTTAACTTTCTCACGCTGTCTGTTCTTATCCTTCTTTTCAGACAGTTCTTTCTTATCCTTAATCTTTTCCTTAAGAGATTTCTTTGGCTTTATCGCATGTTTAACAGCTTTTTCTTTTATTTTTTCCTTAGTATCTTCTCCAGAAATCAGGTCTCCTTTATCAAGAACATTTTTCTCATAATCTCTCACCTCAAACCTCACTGCTTTGTCCTGCACTTCAGAAAACCTTTCATACTTTATATCCTCTTCCTTTACAAAGCTTTCAGAAACAATAGGTTCATCCTTGTCGTTATAAACTACAATCTCTTTGGTCATAGCCGCTTGTTCCTCTTCTACCTGTTTCGACGCCATTTCGATAATTGCAGTTAACTGATCGACACTTTTAACCTCACAAAAGGCAACATAGCTGCAGGTCCCGTCTGCTCTTGGAGTTTCTTTCAGATCTACTGGAATATGGCTCTTCTTACAGACTTCTTTTATTATTTCAGCTGTTCTTTCGTCTGAAACATCAAGATGAGCAACATCTGCACCATCCTTATTAAATGTCTTCAAAGAGCCATGTGTTTCCTTGTAGTTTGAAGTCACAAGACCGACTACCTTTTTCAGTACGTTGTCCTTCTGCTCCGGTGTCATATTCCCCTTTGCTTCTTCTGACTTTCTGCAGGCATCAGCAATAGCCTGGATAATATCAACACTAACCGTAACAATAGCCTTACCGGTCTGAAAGCTTTCCTGTGTTAATTCATCAACCATTAGAAGCCTCCTTACTCCGTCTTGAATGGAAGGTCACTTACATCAGCTGCTACAAAACCATCTGTAGACTCTGCTGTATCTGTCACATATTCAAATGCAACATAAGTATTTCCATTCTTTGATTTTGTACGATAGATTCTGATTCTTACCTTGCCAGCATTAAGTTCTTCAAATGCATCTTCATCATTTAGAAACTCTCTGCACATCTCTGTAAGAACCTTTCCAGCAAAGTAAAATGCATCCTTAATCTCAGTGAATGTAATAACTCCACACTCATTGTTTCCCTTTGTTGGAATGATATCCACGCCGGAAACTGTAAGTATCCTGTTCTCTACCTCATCAGTTGAAAGCTTTCTGTCACCTGGCTTTATCAGATGACTTGCTGTAGCCTTCTTAGAACGAATATCTGCATAACTCATTCTCCTTTTCCTCCTCTCTACTAGATTTGTATATTTATAAACACCTTAGAGGTGATATACACTTTCTTAACTTTTGGACATTCTGTCCAAAGGTTGATCATCTTCATCACCAGGATTTTTATTATTCTTATCCGGATGAATCCAGAATCCACTTGATATGATCAAGAATCCCAGTATTAAAACAATTACCTTCAATACTGTTGGGAGATTATGAATGTAATCCATATTCCACATAATGTCTCCTTTCCACGCAAAAAGGGCGTTACAAGTATCTCTACTCATAACGCCCTGCCGCTGTTTTTTATTATATATTGTCTATATAAACGCTTTACTAAGCAATATATGTATTAGTTGTTTCTGCCATTTTTTCTTTTTTCCATTTAAGAAAATAATCTACTGCACAGCATCCAAAAACAACTGCTATTGCTATATCTGACCAGAAGTTCCATCCAAGTTTATCACCTGAAGAAATTGAACCT
>CACZSE010000302.1 GCA_902783735.1 uncultured Lachnospiraceae bacterium | reverse complement strand
ATGCGCTACGATCCCGCACTTATGGATAAAGCTTTAAGAGCGGGGCTTTTGCATGACTGTGCCAAATATATGACCGATGATGAATATCTGTCATTCTGTAAGATTCACGATATCAAGCTCTCGCAAGCAGAGCTTGCAGAGCCCGGTCTTATTCATGCAAAAGCAGGTGTATATATTGCTGCAAATGAATATGAAGAAACCGATACTTCCGTATTGGAAGCCATCAGATGGCATACCACGGGCAAACCGGATATGAGTCTTCTTGAAAAGATCGTATTTACCGCAGACTATATCGAACCGGCCAGAGATCATCTTGAAAATCTGCCGGACATTCGAAGACTTGCTTTTGAAGATCTTGATATGTGTATAGTAAAGATATACGAACATACCTTGTCATACATAAACAGCTCGGGAAAAGCTTTGGATGAGATAACAACCGAGGCTTATACATTTTACAGAAAGAAATGCTGTGATCGATAGGAAAGATCGCACTTATGGAAAAAATGGAAGAAATACTTAAACTGATAACCGATAAACTTGCTGAAAAAAAAGCAGAGGATATCTCCGTTATTGACATCAGCGAGATGTCGATCATGGCAGATTACTTTGTGATCGCAAGCGGGTCCAACATCAACCAGATACATGCAATGGCTGACTTTGTTCAGGAAGAACTGGCAAAGAAAGACATAAAGCCTAAGCATATTGAAGGATATAACAGCGGAAACTGGATATTAATGGATTATAGTGATATTATTATACATATATTCGATAAGGAGAGCAGATCCTTCTATGACCTTGATCATATATGGAAGGGCGGCAAGGTCCTGACTCTCTCTTGATTCGGTATTGAGGGGTTAATATCATGATTCATGTTTTTATCGTAAATCCGATGGCCGGAAGGATGGATTTCGCCGAAAAGCTTCGTCGCAACATCTCGGAATTCAAGGATATCGAGTATTATATCTTTGATACGAGAAATGCAGGTTACGAAGGGGAACTCATAAGCAGGATCCAGCATATCTTTGAGGACGAAAAACTCAGGATCTATTGCTGCGGCGGTTCCGGCACGATCAGAAATATCATCAATGATATAGACAATCTTGACAATGTTGAGGTTGCTTTCTATCCGTGCGGTCTTTCAAACGATTTTCTTAAAGTTTTCCCCATAAAAGAACAAAAGCGCTTCAGTAAACTTGAAGAGCTTATTCATGGCGATGTGATCGACGTGGATTACATTCGATATAACAATAAAGGTATAGCTCTAAATAATTTTTCTTTTGGTATAGACAGCGTCGTTTTGGAAGAGATGGAAAAATACCGTTTCTTAAATACTATCGGCAATCTTTCTCCATATTTGATGACCCTGCCCATTTCTTTACTAAAATCAAGGACTTTAAAATGTGAGGTCACAATAGGAGAAAAGCATTACGTAGATGACTTTACCGAGATCTTTTTCGGTAACGGAAATGTTTTGGGCGGCTCCGTTCATATTTATGATAAGGCAGTGGTCAATGACGGAATGGGTAAGTATTTATTACTCAGATCCGATGCGAGACGTTTCTGGACCATTCCCATCGTATTTAACATGATAAAAAAGAAATTCTATAAACTGAATTATGTTACGGAATACGGTGATGCCCAGAATATTTATATCAGAAGAATAAACGACGGTCCCATCAAATATAATGTCGACGGTGAGCTTTTGACATTTGGCGGTACCGTTAAACTTGAAATGGTAAAAAAAGGTTTGCATTTTGTTGTACCGAAGGGGGTAACTTTGGATGAACAATAATTATGCACGTTTTTGTAATACAATTTTTTATTATCTCAGTGTTATAGTATGTCTTATAGGCATCAATCTCTTCGATATCATGAGAAGGCCCACAAAGATAATACTTTGTGTATTTATCATAGCACTCGGTATTTTCCCGGGGTTTTTACTTGATGCGAATCTTCTTGATATGTACAAGTACAAGAGGTTTTATCTTTTTACCTATTGTGTTGTATGTTTTGTTATGTATTTCACATGGAATTCCATAACATTATTTATCTGCATGCTCTTTCTTGAGTCTATGCTGTGTCTGGTATATCTTGATCCGGAATTTTTGCTGTTTCAAAATTTCGTCTGTATCCTGCTTCTTACGTTTTTGTTTTTCTATGAACGGATAAACGAACGCGTGACCATGGACGAGCTTTTGTTCCTTATCATCTTCTTTATGTTCCTGGGAGCCAATTATATCGGCCGTCAGGTCGTTAAACTTGTCCTTCATGAGCGTTTTAAGAGTGTGGAGCAGGAGCGAAGTCTCGATGATATGCTGCGTGTGGTAGAGACTAAGGTAGATGAAGCGAGAAACGCCGTTAAGGCAAAATCCGAATTTCTGTCAAATATGTCCCATGAGATACGTACTCCCATAAATGCCGTTCTTGGCATGAATGAGATGATTCAGCGAGAGAGTGACAATGAACAAATATCCGAATATTCAAGAAATATCGCAAGTTCCGGAAACATGCTTCTGGCTCTTATAAATGATATCCTTGATCTTTCAAAGATCGAATCGGGTAAGGTTGCCATCATAAGAGTTGAATATCAGTTAAGTACTGTATGCAACGATCTTATGAACATGATAAAGGACAGAGCCGGCAAGAAGAATCTCGGACTTAAATTAAAGATCAATCCGCAGATCCCAAACTATCTGTACGGCGATGAAGTACGTATCAGACAGATAGTCTTAAATCTGTTAACAAATGCCGTAAAATATACCGAAACAGGAACCATTACCGTCAATGTGGATTTTATCAACAGATCAAAATCCCAGATAGATCTTAAGATAAGTGTAAAGGATACCGGACGAGGTATTAAAAAGACCGATATAAATAAGCTTTTTACATCATTCCAGAGACTTGAAGAAGCTCACAATAAGAATATTGAAGGTACTGGACTCGGTCTTGCCATTGTCGGCGGATATGTAAAGCTCATGCACGGTAAGATCGATGTTATAAGTGATTACGGAAAAGGCAGTGAATTTATAGTTACCATTCCCCAGCGTGTTGTAAGACATGATGAGATCGGTGAGTTTGACTTCAAATTCAATAAACCCGCAGCCAAAGCCATTGCTTATAAGCCTTCATTCAAGGCTCCGAGAGCCAAAGTGCTTGCTGTCGACGATAACAATATGAACCTTATTGTTGTTAAGAATCTGCTTAAATCTACCGAGATCAGGATCGATCTTGCACACAGCGGTCAGGAATGTCTCGATAAAGTCCGCAATGAATTCTATGATGTTATTTTGCTTGATCATATGATGCCGGAGATGGACGGTACGGAATGCTTACGCATCCTTAAGGATCAGAAGATGATAAATAAGACACCTGTCATCGCGCTTACCGCAAATGCGCTTTCAGGTGCCAAGGAAGAATATGTAAGACTTGGATTTGACGATTATCTTTCCAAGCCCATTGTTCCGTTAGAGCTTGAGAATATGTTAAAGCATTGGCTTCCCGGATGGCTGGTTGAAACACCCTCAGAAGATCAGGCTTAACGATCAATCTTCGCGAAGACGTACAGCCTTGGCTGCTTTTCGCTTATGCTCATCCTTCATGGCAGCATAATGCTTTCGTGTAGTATTTACGTCTTTGTGGCCCAAAACATCGGCTACCAGATATATATCTCCGGTCTCCTGATAGAGATTGGTACCAAAAGTACTCCTCAGTTTATGGGGAGTAATTTTTTTGACATTTGTAACCAGAGAAGAGTATTTCTTAACGAGGATCTCAACCGCTCTGACACTGATACGTTTATTCTGCATGGAAAGGAAGAGTGCGTCCTCATGTCCCGTTACGGGAATAATGAGCTTTCGTTCCTCCAGATATTCGCTCAGCGCTTTAAGAACTTCATCACCGAAATATACAACATCTTCATAGCCGCCCTTTCGACGGACTTTTACTCTTGTATTGTTAAGATCGACATCGTTTAAGTCTATTCCGACACATTCGCTCACACGGATACCGGTTCCGAGTAAAAGAGTAAGGATAGCCATATCTCTTATAACTGTCTTTGAATGATATCTTAACTGCTTTTTT
>CACZSE010000301.1 GCA_902783735.1 uncultured Lachnospiraceae bacterium | reverse complement strand
TACAAGGAAAACACAACGATCATCGGAAGATCAATGTCGTTCGGACTTTTTCTCGCCTGTGTGGGACTTCTGTTAGTATTGGCTTACATGCTGTTACTCTAATAAAATACATTCGTGTGATATAATTGATACATAAGCTATATAGCAGGTAACCCCATGACTCTTGAAAACATCATCAAACTTCAAAAAGAATATATGCTTTCGGGAAATACGAAGGATTTTCATTACAGGAAGGAGGCTCTTGAGAGGCTCCTTGAGTCTATTTGTGACAATGAGCCTGCGATATATGATGCCATAAAAAAAGACCTTGGAAAATCCGAGATGGAAGCAAACATGATGGAGGTTGCCCAGGTTAAAGCCGAGATAAATATGGCCATCAATCATGTTGAGCAGTGGTCAAGACCAAAAAGAGTCAGAACGCCCATCAGTCTTTTCCCGGCTAAGAGCTATGTTCACAATGAGCCCTATGGAGTCTGTCTTATCATTGCTCCCTGGAATTATCCGGTAAATCTAAGCCTGGTCCCGCTTGTTGGAGCCATTGCCGCAGGAAATTGTGCCGTAGTCAAATGCTCAAAAAAATGTATCAACACTTCACGGGTAATAGTGAGCATAATAAACAGCACATTTGATAAAAGATATATATATGCTTTGGAGGATGATCTGCCCTACGATGAGATATTGTCCCAGGACTATGATTATATATTCTTTACCGGAAGTGAGCGTGTAGGAAGGACCGTTATGAGAACGGCCGCTTCAAATCTCATTCCCGTGACATTGGAGTTGGGTGGAAAATGCCCATGCATAATAGGACCGGATGCAGATATCGATCTTGCAGCAAAAAAGATCATGTGGGGAAAGATCATAAATGCGGGTCAGACCTGCGTGGCACCGGATTATGTGGTCTTACCGGCACCGCTTAAAGAGGAATTTCTTGTTAAAGCAAGAGAACATTCCAACGAAATGGTAAGGGACCCTTTCAATAATGAAAATTACCCCAAGATAATAAATATGCATCATTTTATGAGGCTTACCAAATATATCATGGGAGAAAAGGAGCTTTTAGGCGGAAGATATGATGATAAACAGCTAAAGATCGAGCCCACTCTCTTCCCAAATGAAACCTTTGACAGTGAGATCATGAAGGAGGAGATATTCGGACCGCTCTTACCGATCATATCCTATACCGATGTGTATGAAGCACTCGATACCATAAGCAGACGCCCGAAACCTTTGGCTTGTTATATTTTTTCCAATAACCGGGAATTTGTGGATGATACCATCGAAAGAATGGCCTTTGGTAGCTGTTGTGTAAATGATGTCATTGTTCAATTGGGCAATCCGAGACTGCCTTTTGGCGGAGTCGGAGCCAGCGGAATGGGTAAATATCATGGAAAAGCTTCATTTGATACATTTTCTAACACAAAGAGTGTTTTGCTTAACAGATCGGGTAGAGATTTTGACATGAAATATCCGCCTTTTACCGAAGAGAAGTATCAGAGGATCAAAAAGTTTTTAAAATGACACTTACTTAAGATACAAATATCTGCTAGAATACAAGTATAGTAGTTTTATGGGTTTTCAATTTTATAGAAAGGGAGAGACATGTTTGAAATTGGTGAATATGTTGTTTACGGTAACAAAGGCGTATGTAAAGTCAGTAAGATCGGACCAATTGATATACCAGGCATGTCTAAGGAGAGACAGTATTATACCCTATCGCAGGTGTATACCAGAGGAAGTACGATATTTACCCCTGTAGACAATGACAAAGGTGTTTTGAGAAGGATCCTCACTCCCGAGGAGGCAAAGGAGCTTATAGATGAAGCTGCCGATATGAATCCTGTATGGATCCAGAATGACAAGGAAAGAGAACAGAAATTTACCGAGACCTTAAGATCTGCCGATACAAGATCACTTTTTGAAATGATCATAGCGTTGTATCACAGAAAAGAAAGACGACTGGCGGACGGCAAGAAAGCGACCAGTACGGATGAGAGATATTTCCATGCTGCTGAAGATATCCTGTACGGAGAACTTGGAGTATCCTTGGGAATCGGAAAAGACGAAGTGAAAGACTTTATCATCAAAGAATTTGAAACCGTAAGATAAGAAAGATGCCGGAAGGCATCTTTCTTATCTTTTATAGAAGTTTTATACTTTATGATTTAAAGCAATGCTATAATCAGATATACTTAACATGTAAATATTTTATGAAAGGAATAAGAAATTGGATTACGAAAAAGATCTGTCCCCGCAGCTTTTGAAAAAATTGAATGATCTCAGAGACTATTTAAAAGAACTGGGTTCTCTTGCCATAGGATATTCGGCGGGAGTGGATTCTACCTTTATGCTTGCCGTAGCACAGGAAGTACTTGGTGATAAGGTCATAGCCGTGACAAATACCGACGCTTCCGTACCGGAAAGAGAGATAGAAGAAGCAAAAAGATTTTGTGAACAAAGAGGCATAAAACATGTTGTATGCAAGGTAGATCCGCTTCAGGATGAGAGATACAGAAAAAACGGACCGGACAGATGTTATTTTTGCAAACACGGTATTTTTTCCGAGATAAAAAAGATCGCAAGAGAAAACGGGATCGAATATATAGCCGAGGGCTCAAACATGGACGATCTTGGTGATTACAGGCCCGGACTTCGTGCAGTTGAAGAGCTTGAGGTAAAAAGCCCCTTAAGACAGGCAGGTTTATATAAGGCAGATATCCGTGATATTTCAAAAGCCATGGGTTTGCCTACATGGAGTAAGCCGGCCTATGCCTGCCTGGCATCAAGATTTGTTTACGGTGAAGAGATAACTCAGGAAAAGCTTAACATGATAGATAAAGCCGAACAGTTCCTGATAAAGCATGGTTTTTATGAAGAAAGAGTCAGGATGCATGGCAATATCGCGAGAATTGAAGTTCCCACAAAGGATATAGCACGTCTTGCAGCCGATGACATACGTGAGGCAGTATACGAAGAGTTTAAAAAAATAGGATTTATGTTTGTAACACTTGATATGCTCGGTTACAAACTTGGAAGTATGAACGCGACAATAAAGAAATAAAGGGGGAAGACTGACAATGAGCGTTTTAGTGGAATGTTATAATCTTACAAAATGCTATTCGGGCGGAGCGCCTGCCGTTGACGATCTGAATCTAACGATCGAAAGCGGTCACATTATAGGCTTGCTTGGACCAAACGGCAGCGGAAAAACTACCATTATCAAAATGATCAACGGACTTTTAAAGCCAACCAAAGGCACCGTGCTGGTAGAAGGCTTAAAACCGGAT
>CACZSE010000300.1 GCA_902783735.1 uncultured Lachnospiraceae bacterium | reverse complement strand
GGCACATGACATTTTGAAGCTATGACTTCCTTAAATACGGGTACGCCGTCTCCCAAAAAGACAACACTTCTGTCGAGTTCATTGATCTTGTCCAGGATCTGCTCTATAGGGACAGCGCACTGATCAAGAACAGTCTCCATGATGCAGTTATCACCATCTTCATAGAATTCATATATGCCTGTATAAACCTGTGAGCGCCTTGCATCCATCAAAGGACATACTATCCTGTCGCTCCCCCACATTCCGTATGCCAGTCCTTCTACGGTGGGAACGGGAATGATGGGTTTTTTCCATGCATTGGCCAGCCCTTTGACCGTGGCAGAGCCTATCCTCAGTCCGGTAAAAGATCCTGGACCTGCCGCAACAGCGATAGCATCTATATCACTCATGTCATCTCCCAACATGGATGATATCTCATCCAGCATCGGTAAAAGAGTCTGAGAGTGTGTCTTTTTATCATTTACAGTATATTCAGCTTTTGTGATCCCATCCTCTACAAGCGCCACTCCGGCTACCATGCCCGAGGAATCTATTCCCAATATCTTCACTTTTGCACTTCCGTAACAGTAATCTTTCTGTAATCGAAACCTTTTTCAAGGTCTTTTTCTATTTCTACTTTTGTATAATTCTCGGGCAATATCTCTTCTATGAGATCTGCCCACTCTATCAGGCTGACTCCGTCCGAATAGACGTATTCTTCATATCCGATCTCGTCCATTTCACTGATATCGCCTATCCTGTAAACATCAAAATGATAAAACGGCAGCCTGCCTTCTTCATATACCTGAACTATGGTAAATGTCGGTGAACAGATATAGTCCGTTATCCCAAGTCCCGCTGCCATCCCCTGGGTAAATACGGTCTTTCCCACGCCAAGGTCACCTATGAGAGCAAAGACCTGTCCGCTTTTTGCACTATTGCCCAGGTCATATCCTAATCTGTATGTTTCTTTTTCACCGTGTGATTCTACGACCGTCATGTTCACTGCTTGATCCTTACCTTATCGGGTGGCATGTGTGTACTTATCATCTCTACTAAAGTATATCTTTCTTCTCCCAGATCTTTTTTCGGAAATATCCACGCATTATTCTTTCCTGTTGCCAGTATGATGCTCTGGTTTGTGGAATATGCTTTATACATATCCCCCCACGGTACAGTCATCTCATTTTCGGAATCGGAGACAGTCACGCCTTCATCGTCCATTGTATAATGCATGGTCTTTTTAAATGCGGGATTGAGAAGCATCTGCTTTTTTGCGCCGGTATACAAAGAAACGGGCATGTACAGTATGATAATGATCCCGGCAACCAGCAATGCAAGATAATCCGTATTCTGAGAATATCCTATGAGCATGAGTATGCCCACAAAAGTCCCTATGACACCCGATGCCGATGTATAGGCATGATGCATATTGTAATCATAAAGAGCCGATACGCTCATATTTGTATCAAATTCACACTTCATTTGGTATACTCCCTGTCTGTTTTGGCAAAAGGCCATAGACAATCAAATTATTATATCATAAAAGCCTTGAAACTCTCAAGATTGGGCCATAAAAAATCCCGGATCATTTGATCCGGGATCTGATATTATCATTCATACCTTAATGCTTCTATAGGATCCATCTTTGCTGCTTTGTTTGCGGGATAAAATCCGAAGAATATTCCTATTGCGGTAGAGAAGCTCAGTGATATCAGGATCGCCCTGAGTGAAGGCATCGGTGATGTCTTCATGAGCGCCGCAGCTATAGCTCCCAATCCGCTTCCAAATAATATTCCGATCATTCCACCTATCAGACATATCACTACCGCTTCGATGATAAACTGAATCCTGATAGAACTGTTTGGTGCACCCAGTGCTTTTCTCGTACCGATCTCTCTGGTCCTTTCCGTAATGGAAACAAGCATGATATTCATGACACCTATGCCTCCTACCAGCAAAGCTATACCGGCTATTACCGAAATTCCTATCGTTACCGTATTGATAAGAGATGTCGCCTCATCGATCACGGAAGACATACTATAGCAGACTACATGAATTCTCTCATTGTTTGAGTAATAATACTTCTCAAAGAAGTCTTCCATATCCTTGATCAGCTGCTCCTGATCGACTCCCTGTTTTGCCATGACCGTGCAATTGAATATATAATCCTCATGGATTATATTCTGTGCAGCCTGATAAGGAATATACAGGTTTGTTCTGACATTATCGCCGGATGACATACCCATACCGGCGAATGCATCTTTATATTCATATACGCCTACTATGGTAAATTTGTATGTTTTCCCACCTATCTCAATGGTAACGCCCTCTCCGAGAGCATCTTTTGCCTTGCCTGCGTACATGGTATCCACATATTTCGTGGAAACTATCGCTACCTTTGCGGCCGTATCCGTCTCACCGATCGTAAAGAACCTTCCGTCCTTTAGCTTAACATCATCTATAAGAAATGTGCCAAGCGTGGCTCCCATGACCGTTACTTTGGCAGCATCCTTGTCTCTCTTGACATCCGTCGCTCCAACTTCGCTTGTTACGGAAATGGCTTTTAATCTGTCATTAAAATGCTGCCCAAAATCTATCAGCATATCTCTGTTCATCAGATCGGTATAGTCATAGTAGTAGTCCCCGTCATATTCTTCTCTGAAATCAAGATATATCTGGATGTTATTGGCGCCAAAACCTTCCATTGTATCTGACAGTTTAGCCGAGATCGAATCACCCGCCGACATGATGGCTATAACCGATGATACACCGATTATGATGCCAAGCATGGTCAACAAAGAGCGCATTTTATTTGCTTTTAAGCTAAAGAGCGCCAGTCTGAAGTTTTCATACAGCATCATCATGACCGTGGCCCTCCCTTTCTCCAACTATCTCACCGTCCTTGAGAGTGATAAGTCTTTCCGTCTCCTCAGCAAGTTCAGGCGAATGGGTGATAAGAACTATCGTCTTACCCTGTTCCTTATGCAGTTTGTGAAATATATCCATGACCAGTCGTCCCGTTTCGGAATCCAGCGCACCCGTGGGTTCATCGGCAAGTATGATCGCAGGATCATTTGCCATGGCTCTCGCTATAGCAACCCTCTGCTTCTGTCCTCCGGAAAGTTCCTCCGGAAGATGCTTCATACGGTCTCCCATGCCTACAAGCTCCATCAGCTCCTCAGCACGTTGTGTACGCTCTTTTCTTCCTACACCGGCATACAGCATCGGCATCTCAACATTTCTCAAGGCGTTGGTCTTGGCTATAAGATTATATGTCTGAAATACGAAGCCTATCTTCTTGTTTCTTATTCCGGACAGTTCACTGTCTTTTGCGCTTATCACATCGACATCATCGAGTACATAGCCGCCCGAAGTCGGTCTGTCCAGTGCGCCGATAATATTCATCAGTGTTGATTTACCGGAACCCGATGCCCCGACTACCGCTACAAATTCTCCCTCATACACCGTCAGGTTTATCCCTTTTAAAACTTTAAGTTCGTTCGGTGTCCCTATGAAAAAGTTCTTTCTGATATCTGTCAGGTGTATGATGGGTTTTCTAGATTCATTTTCCATCAGAAACCTCCCATAGCACCTGCTTCATCCATATATTCACTTATGTCCGAAAATGCTCCGTTATTGGGTACGACAACCCTCATACCTGCCTCGAGGCCCTCTCCGGATATTTCGGTATAATAATCACCTTCAAGTCCCTTTGTTATATAAACATTGTGACTCTCGTAATTTTTTTCTCCGGACTGAAGTTTTTCCGTATCCTCTTTTGAAACACTCTTTGGATCGGTCAGCAATTTCGAGGTATCGATCGGCTCACCCTTATCAAGTATCTCGACAAAGTAATTGCCTTCTTCATCCTCCTGGATCGCCTCGGTAGGAACTGCCAATACTGCCTCGCTCTTCTCGCAGATGATCTCAATCTTAGCTGTCATATCAAGTTTGAGATCGTCACACGGAGTTAATACCGATACCCTTACCTCATACTTCACGCCCGAGCTTGAGGACTGTGTTCCCACAGAAGCCGTGGCATGAGGAGCAATAGACTTAACGGTTCCCTTAAGTTCCAAAGTTCCTGTTCCGTTGGTCTTGATTACTACTTCCTGACCCTCTTTTATCTTTGAAATATCATATTCATCTATCTGGGCAGATACCTCATAAGCCGATGTATCCTCTACGGTAACCATGGACCCACCGCCATAAAGATCTCCTTCCGTAACATCGATCTTTGTAACTATACCGCCTATAGAAGAAGACACTACGCAACCCTCGATCTTTTCTTCAAGTGTTTCTATATTTCTCGTATCACTGAGTGTTGCCGTGCTTGCGCTTAATTTACTGTTCTTTACGCTGTCAACTCTTGATGCAACCGCACTGTCATTATTTCTTTTTGAATCATCCGCATTTCTGACAGACTGATTGAATGCTTCGTAAAGTGATTCCACATTCTTTACTTTTGAATCATAGATCGATTCCTTGCTCTCTTCAGCAGCCTTGGCAGCTTCGTATTCAGCTTTCGCCTGCTGATAGGCTGCTTCGGCAGCTGTAACCGCTGCTGCTTTAGCATTTGCTCCGGCGCTCAGAGCACTTTGAAAATCGTTCCATTTAGAATTAAGGTCACTTAACGAATTTGTTATCTTTCCGGTGATATCTGCATCATCACCGTTATATATCATGGAAACCGATACTCCGTTTATATTGCAATTTCCATCATTTACTTCAAGATTGCTCTTCCAGTCCGATGCTATTTTTGCACCTTCTTGCGGTTTTTCCGACATAAGATTGTTTATATACTCTTCAAGTCTGCCCAACTCCTCATTGTAAGGAGCTATAGGAGCTGCTTTTTCTTCATCGGTAAGCTTTTTTGATGCTTTATTTCTTGCAGATTCCAGCTTTTCCTCAGCTTCCTTCATCCTGTCTTTGGCATCGCCGGCTTTCCCGGATGCATCATCATACTCATCCTTTGCTTCCTGACACTCATCGGCAGCAGATGAAAAATGCTGATATGCCGTATTTTTATCTTCCTCGGATCTTTGAGCCGAAATATCTCTTGTGGTAACGGCTTCATTTAAGCCCCTGTTGGATGCCTGCACATCTATACCGGCTCTGCCTGCATCCGCATTGTACATGGTCTTTGCATCGGCAAGCTGTTTCTCAAACTCTTCCTCATCAAGAACGCATAAGATATCACCGGGATTGACTTTATCTCCGACCTCTACTTTAACTTCCTTAACTTTTATACCTGTAACGGATGTACTGTAAGACCTGTTTTCAACAGCCACTATCGTACCCGTTGCGGTAACACTGTTGACAATGTCTCTCTCTTCGATCTTTTCGGTGCTTGCCGAACTCTGCATCCCTGACAAAAGATTTTTGGCATCATTTACTGTAGAAACGATCTTAACAGCAATGGCAGCCACTATCGCAACAACAGCCAGGATAATGATCAGTTTTTTGTGTTTTTTTAGGAATTCCAAGACTTTTTTCATGTGTTTCTCCCTCTTTAATATTTTGCTTAAAAGACAATGTGTAATGTATCACCCCCGCTGACAAGGGTCCCCCGTGATAAACCGCAAAAGCACTCGGCTTGAAAACCGGGTGCTCTTACGCATACACACCATATGAAAGTATAGCCTTTCAGGCTGTTTATTGCAATAATATGTAATCAGAATTCACATATTTTTAAGACTTTTTCCACAATCCTTTACATACTATTCATGCCTCAGCGCGTCTATCGGATTAAGCATCGCCGCCTTCTTAGCCGGATATATTCCGAAAAACAACCCTATACCGCATGAAAAGGCCGAAGCGATCAAAATACTCAGTATAGAAAATGCAGGCTTGGCTCCTATAGCCATGCATATGATCTTCCCCAACAGTAAACCTGTTGTGATACCTATCAGGCCACCTATAAGTGTTATCAGTCCCGCCTCTGCCATAAACTGCCTCTTTATGGCTTTAGTCTTTGCTCCCAATGATTTTCTTATACCTATCTCTCTGGTCCTCTCGGTTACGGATACGAGCATGATATTCATGACACCGATACCGCCTACCAGAAGAGCTATACCCGCAACCACTGCCACAAATAAGGTTATGATATTTAAGATGGCATCATACTGCTTGGCAGCATCTGTCCAGCTTTCAATCCCAAAGGCTCCCGTTTCCCTGACATTATGTTTGGCTTCAAATAATTTCTGAACTCTCTCGGAACATTCCAGACTGTATTCATTGTCGGCAAGAATTAAGATAACCTCGCTCTCATATTCACCAAATCCGAATTTTCTTTCCATTACGGAATACGGGATCTCTATAAGGTCCGTCTGTTTTCCGGTCAAAGCCGCACCCAGACCGTTGCTTTGCTTTGTTTCCCTGATACCTATGATCGTTACCTCATTACTTGTATCATTCACATTTATCTCAAAGTTCTTTCCCAAAACATCGGTGGTACCAAACAGCTTCTTTGCCAAAGCCTCGGTTATGATGCATACAGGTGCCGCCGAATTATATTCGGAAAAGTTAAAATATCTGCCCTTTACTATCTTGTCTGTAGACTGATGCTCCTTTGCGGGTGTGCCCGAATCCACGTAGATATCATAATTCCCTCTGATCGTGTTTGCCTTTGCCGGCAAAGTCGACGAATTCTGAGTCGCTCCGTAGAGGTGATCTCCCGCATTGTCACAGATATATCTGATGTCATCTTCCGTAAAGTACTTCATGTTGGCTTTTCCGGTATCTTCTATATAGAAATATATCATGCCGCTGAAAACCGAATTCAGTTCCTCATTGATCATGTTCTTGGCTCCGCCACCTGCGGCCAAGATCATGATGACCGAAGAAATACCTATGATGATACCAAGCATGGTAAGGAAGGTTCGTTTTTTATTTGTCTTAAGATTGGCAAGAGCAACCTTTAAATACTCTAACAGTCTGCTCATCATTTTTCCTCGCTCTTAGTGTTTGCTTCCAGTTCCATTCCTTCACTTATTTCGGTCTCACCGGAAATAATAACGGTTTCTCCCTCATTAAGTCCAGAGATGATCTCTATCATATCTGCATTGTAGACTCCCACTTCCACATTGACCTTTACCGCCTTTTTATCCCTTAATACATATACAAATTCGCCTTCCGTATCCGAGTATACGGCCCCCTTGGGAATCTGCAGTACATTATCTACCGAAACAGTATCGATAACCGCTTTGGCTTCAAGTCCAAGTATTATGTCCTTATCCGGTGCATCCAAACGTACTTCCATCCCGATATTGGAGGTCTGTCCCTGCTCTCTTCCGGTCATTCTGTCTATCCTGTCCACCTTACCTGTATATTCTTTATTCTTGATCTTAACGGTTGCTGTCTGTCCTTCCTCGATGTTTTCAATGTCATATTTGCTGACATTGAATCTGACAACTATATCTTCCGATGACTCAAGCGTTAAGAGCTGTGTGCCGGTTGTCACATTGCTGCCCTTCACTGCGCTTATATCCGTAACAACTCCGTCAAACTCAGCTGATATTCCTTTTTTTGCATTTTCATATCGGTTTTGTTTATCTGCATTTGCCATCTCATTTGCAGCCTTGTCGGCTTCAAGCTGGTCCTTGGCACCGCTTGTTAACAGTCCCACGTAAGATGAACTCTTCTGTCCTGTCATTTCAGCCTTATATTCTTTACATGCGGAAAGCTGCAGATTAAGTCTGTTCAGTTCGTCCTGCATGGCAACAAGTTCTCCGTTATACTGCTGCTCATATGCATTGGTCTGAACAAGCTTCTGAAGATTTTCATATTCATCGCTGTCCGGCTTGTCTGCCCAGTCTATCAGCGATACCTGGAGTTTTGCTCCTTCATCGGCAAGTGCGGCTCTTTTAGCATTGATATCTTTTTGAAGCTGTGTTACCGCCGCCTGTGTATCTGTTATCTGCTGATCGAGAACTTTAAGATTTCTTGTTGCTTCCGAATAAAGTCCCGCCGTGCGTCCCCCTGTCTGTATCTGATTGTTGTAGCCTCCAAGCTGGGACTGGGCATTAAGATCTGCCATGGCAATATTGTATTCAAGATCGCTCTCATCGTATGTGATAAGAAGATCTCCTTTTTTTACAAAGTCACCTTTTTTTACATTAATGCTTCCGATCTTGCCATCTATCTGAGAATAATAAGTAAGCACGTTGTCTGTCTCAACGTTTCCGTTTAGTTCCACCTTTTGCTCAAGAGTAGCTCTGGTCACGGTCGCGGTATCCACCTTCTGTGCCGCATGCCCCCCAAACACAGAAGTTCCTATGACGACAACTGCAAGTGCTATTGCAGCACCTGCAATTTTTTTCTTTTTGCTCATTTCCTTTATCTTACTTAAAATCTTCATTGATCTTATCCTCCACTATTCTCCCGTCTTTTATCCTTATTGT
>CACZSE010000299.1 GCA_902783735.1 uncultured Lachnospiraceae bacterium | reverse complement strand
TTCTTTTTTTTCAATGTCTCATCATCTATATCATCATCCAGTCTGTATGCTATGTTATCAAGGATATATCTGTTCAGCATCTTTCTGTCTATCTTTTTATTCTCTTCAAGGAAATCGGATATTGTCTCTTTTGCGATGTCTCTGAAGAATGCATCGTCCATCCGCGCTCCGTCAAGAAGATTGTTTCTCGTTTTATATATGAGAAGTCTTTGCTTTTTCAAAACCTTGTCATAATCCGCAGCCATACGCCTTGATGATTCCGCAAACTCTTCACCGAGTTTCTGCGATGAATCTATAATATGTGCAAGATGTCTTTTCCCAATTCTTTTCTTTTCTACCGCATATTTTTGCACACTGTCGGGATCGACATTCTTTACGACTTCATCCTCAAGAGAAACATAGAACCTGCTGATCCCGGGGTCTCCCTGTCTGCCGGCTCTTCCTCTTGCCTGTCTCTCAAGACGCACGTTTGACATTCTTCCTATTCCGATAACGCACAAGCCACCCAGTTCTCTTACGCCGGGTCCCAGCTTAATATCGGTTCCTCTGCCGGCCATTGAGGTCGCTACCGTCACGGCCCCCTTTACTCCTGCTTCCTTTATGATGGACGCTTCCCAGAAGGCATTGTTCGCATTTAATACATTGTGAGGTATTTTAGCCTTGATGAGCATATCGGATACATATTCCGTTTCTTTCATGGTACCGACAACTATCAATACAGGCTGACCCAGTTCATGTGCCATCAGGGCTGCCTTTATAGCCTCCCAGAACTGTTCCTCGGCCGTAGTAAAATACCTGTCCTTCTTATCTTTTCTTATGACCGGTTTATTGGCCGGGATTATCACTGTATCCAGGCCATAGATCTCTTTTATTTCATTTTTGGCATCGGATATCGTTCCGCTCATTCCGGCTATCTTATCAAAGATCGAGAAAAGATTCGGATATGTGACAGACGCTACCGATCTTGTCTCCTGTGACGGTTTGATACCTTCCTTTACTTCTATTGCCTGATGCATACCGCCCTTCAGTTTTACACCCGGCATCATTCTGCCGGAACTCGAATCCAAAAGTATGAGTTCCTTTTTATCCGACACAACATAATCCTTGTCCTTTTTCATGAGAACATGCGCTTTTAAAGAAAGATTGACATATCTGTTTATCTCAAACCATTTTTCAGCATAAAAGCTCTCTATTCTGAAAAAGCGTTCCGCTCTGGCGATCCCTTCGTCGGTCAGCCAGACCTTATTTTCCTCCTGTATGAAGTCTTCGTCTTCCTTGAGCGTTTTTACGAAGAAATCTGCCATTTCATACAGATTGGACTGCACCCTGGGGGCACCGGCTATTACAAGCGGCATCTGGGCAGCATCCAAAAGGACCGCATCGGCTTCATCAACTATCACATAATTAAACCTGCTCATGAATCTGTCGTCGGCTCTCTTTACCAGATTATTGAACAGATAATCAAATCCCAGGGCCCCGTTTGTTGTATAGACTATATCGGAATCATAAATCTTTTTCTTTTCCGAATTCTCAATACGTTCGTCTTCCTTTTCGGAAACACCGCAGGCAACGGTCAGTCCCATAAAGCTGTATACCTGTCCCATTTCCTCACAGTCTCTAAGTGCAAGATATGAATTGGTCGTAACCAGAATGGCACCTTTTCCTGTGAGCGCATTCAGATATAAAGGCATGGTCGCAACAAGAGTCTTCCCTTCACCCGTGTTCATTTCACAAAGCATCCCCATGTGAAGGCCAATACCTCCCAGCACCTGAACATCATACGGATACTTGCCAAGAACTCTTTTATCGGCCTCTCGTAAGGCAGCAAATGCCTCCGGAAGTATGTCATTTAAAGTCTCCTTACCCTCCAGACGCTTTTTAAATCTGTCGGTAAGAGACTTTAGTTCGTCGTCTGACAATCCGCTCATATGATCGGACCAGGAATTAACTTTACGCAATATGCTGTTTAGTTTTTTAAGAGTTTTTCTCTGACCCATCAAACACTTCCTGTATGACTGCCGAATGAAATCTGAGATACGATGAACCTCCGTTTATAAGCTGCATACAGTAACTGTATGTAGCCATGGGACATCTGAATCTCGCCTCACGGCTTCGTATTATCATCTGATCTATCTTCTCGTTGTATCTGTCGTAGAAAATAAGTCTTACCCATACACCGTCGTCTATATCGCTTTCCATGTTGATACTAAGGACATATTCTCCCTCACCGTCTATTATGGGCAGCGTGGGTTCTATTCGCTGCGACTGGTAATTTGTCTTTGAATACCATGCTTTTATAACACTTCCCGCCGGCATAAGATTGTTCTTTATCTCAACGTCATCCTTGGCGTGAAAAGCCACTTCCGATCCGTATATGTACGCATCATTCATGTAGTCCGACCAGTATATTGTCCATTTCTGTCCGTAATTCACATCACTCATACTACATCTCTTCTGAAATCGTCTTTTATGATCTGTTTATACCTGTCATTAAACCAATAGACTATACCGCCCGTGTTATCATTATGTCTTCCGTGTAAGCCTTTGCTGTATACCTTGGCTCCCGCGGAGTTAAGATGCTCTATAAGCCTGTCATGAGCCATCTTATCGTAGTCGTCTTCTATCATATAGGATATGACAAATGTGGTCTCGGCAAAATCGGCCCTTTCAAATTTGTCCCACAATCTTTTGTTCAGTCTTTCAATGGCATCCTGATCGGTATTGCCTGTTATGTGATATAAGACATCCAATGATGTCGGAAATCCTCCGGGCCTGTAATGCAGCTCGTTTGCTGCAACATCACCGATACTTGCAAGAGGTTTTCCGATTATGACCGCATGCGGTGACACGTCCGGACTGTAATATAAAGCCCCGGTCGTTCCCATGGAGAGTCCCGACATGATGACATCACTGCCCTCAAAGCCAAGCTCATCTATATATTTCTTTATGATCCTGACAAGCAGCTTTTCATATTCATCTTCTCCCATGTAAAAGCATCCGCCCTCGAGTCTTCCTTCCGCGATCAGAAGGAACGGAGTCCCCATGTTCTTCATGAGATTATATCCCTCAAAACCTTCTCTGGTCTTGTATCCGGAGAAATAAATATTTAAAGGCGGTTTCATGTCTCCCGGGTCAAAATAGCAGAATATCTCTTCTCCCGAAGATGTCTTGTATATCTCGCCTCCCGGAAGGAAATAACCGTATCCTCTTCTTGAATATCTGTCATGAAGGCCTCCGATCGAGAGCTTGCCTTTCCCTTTTGCTTTTATGGTCACGAAGAGATTACCGTCATCAAGCATATTATCTATACAAAAAACTTCTTTCAGTCTTGCTTTGTCAAACTCCCAATGCTGCTGAAGCTGAGCAACAGAGCCTGCGCGATACTGGCTTACGGAAAGTATCAGCGAAACATCTTCCGATCTTGTAAACTCCAGATACATATCAAGGCACTGTCCCTTTTTTATGGGTATCGTGTTCTTCCAATACAATATCTGATGATACTGTTCTCCAAAATCGCCTTCAAGTTCGACTCCGCTAAAACCCTTCCAGAATACACTTCCCTTAAACTCATGCGAGATAATGATATTTCTCGGTTGAAATTTTTCCCCGTAAGGTTTCGGATAGAAGTTTCTTATCTCATTATCAAAAAAGCTCTGTATTCCGGCAGACGGCAAAAGAAGTCCTTTTCTGCAGATAAATAGCTTTTTGATGGTATGGCTCAGTTCCACATCATCGGTTATGAACAAAGAATATGCCTTGGATGAGGCATACAGAGAATTGGCCTCATCTATGCTGAGATTTCTGTTCACAAACACGACATCATACAGGTTTTTTCTTATCTCTTCGAGTTCGGCATTCAGATAAACCTTTACGTATGCCGGTATATTGTATTTTTCATTCCAGTCTTCATCGGAAAAGACCAGCGTTTTAATGTCATCCAATACTCTCTATGACCTCTTTCCATTTTTCAAGCAATATGCCCGTCGAAAACCTTTTACCCATTTCATAAGAACAGATCATGGCTTCATTCCAATTCGCCAGGCTGTCAAGATAATACCTGAGGGCACGCGTCACTTCATCGATCCTCGAAATGACCATGCCGTTTTCTCCGTCTTCCACATACTGGTTCTTTGCTCTGACTATCTGAGGTATTCCGGTGCTGATAGCGGCGATCTGCACATAATTTTCAGGCTTATCGCTTATATCCAAAAGTATTCTCTGTTCCTTGATACACCTTGTTACAGACAATTCATCGATACACTGTTCAACGATAAATCTTACGGGCACCTTATTCAGATCATCAATACTGTTTTCAGAAAACCCCGTCTCTTCTTCAACAGCCATTCTTTCATCCATGCCCGAATCCTTCAGTATGCTCCTGACCTTTTCAAGTGTACGGCTTTTCAGGTCGTAGCCGGATTCTCTGGTAAACAGGTGAACCTCTGCTTTATCATTTTCCATGAGGTATTCTCCCATGACCTGTATGATACGCCTGAATGAATCTTCGTCTATCCTGTCAAAAGGTATGAGTATCTTTTGAACCGGTATCTGCTGACTTACACCAAAATCCGTTCTGGAGTCATAGGGACTGATATCCGTGATATTGTCAAGATCTCCTTTTATAAATACACGAAGATTTCTTGCCAGAACAGGTGAATCGGCAACCATGTAATAGGCTCTGTGCATTATGTTTTCCAAAAGCCGGCCTTCAAGCTTCATTCTGTCTTCAAAAAAAGACAGGATCAGTTTTTTCCCGACCAGTGCATCATCCACAACCTTGATATGTCTTTCGTGCATTGCCACGCAGAAGATGTCATTATCATCCGTAAGAGAGATATATTCCGAAAAAACCTCCTTTATAACATCCTCTATGCTGTCGTATCTCATCTTTTCATATTTGATTCGATACTCCTTGCCTTTATACATAAGAAGAAAATTGGGGGCTTTCGGATTGATCTCAACATGGCCGTCATCAAAAAACCTCCTCAGCTTCCATATACCGTTCTCCATGAGATAATCCTGATATATCTCCCTGTCATCACGATATACTATCGAACCCGAAACAAAGCCTCTGTCATCGTATATATTTCGTCTGATGCAATGACCGTCGGAAAACATATCTATACGGATCATGTTTCCGTCTTCTCCCATCTCTATCTGTGCGCATTTTACGCCATCCATATATGCGATTATGGCAAATGGGGTATATTCGAATTCTACTCCTTCAGGCCATGCTACACTCCTGAAAGAAAATACGCTTGCCTTTCTTTTGGTTATTTCACACATAGCATCAAAGCAGGACCAGTATCTTGCTCTAAACATGCTCTGTCTGTGAAGAAAGTGTCGAAAATTGGGCACATAACTTAGTACTATTATTCTGTAAGGCCAAATTTTATTCCTGTGAAAT
>CACZSE010000298.1 GCA_902783735.1 uncultured Lachnospiraceae bacterium | reverse complement strand
GGACTCTATAATATCCAGTTCATAGTGGATGAAAATGATGATGTTTACATCATCGAGGTCAATCCGAGATCTTCAAGAACGGTCCCTTTTTTGTCAAAAGCCACAGGCTACAGCCTGGCAGATATCGCAACCCTTGCAATACTGGGAATAAGCTTAAAGGAACAGGGTATATTCGAGCTGTATCCGAAGGAAAGAGACAGATGGTGTGTAAAAGCACCCGCATTTTCATTTGCAAAGTTAAAAGGTATGGATGCATATCTTTCTCCGGAGATGAAGTCAACCGGTGAAGCCATAGGCTATGATAAGACTCTTCACAGAGCCATGTATAAGGCACTTATCGCTTCGGGTATCAAGCTCCAGAATTATGGTACCGTTATGGTGACTCTTGCCGACGAGGACAAGCTTGAGGCACTTCCTCTTATTGAAAGATTTTACCATATGGGATTTAATATTGAGGCCACCATAGGAACGGCTGATTTCCTAAAGGAACATGGCATCAGGACGAGAGTGCGCCGTAAACTGAGTGAAGGCAGCGAAGAGATACTCGATTCAATAAGGGCCGGATATGTCAGCTATGTGATCAATACCAGGGCCATCCTTTCGGGAATACACTATGAAGACGGTGTAGCCATAAGAAGATGCGCCATCGAAAACAATGTTACAATGTTTACAAGCCTTGATACGGTAAAGGTTTTACTGGATGTTTTAGAGGAACAGACGATAAAGGTTGCAACCATTTTTTAGAAAATATAAAAAAATTTTAGAAAAGTAGTTGACAAGCAGATTTTAAGAGAGTATATTACGAAACATAAAAAGCAAAGGTGCTTTGACCAGACAGTGGTCGAAGCACCTTTTTCTTTTGAAAAAAGTTGCTTTTAGCAAAACCGTTTTGATTCGGGTGGCGCGGATCCGAATAGAAGACGAAAAAGAAGAGAGGAGAAAGAAAATGGAAAACACAATCCCTGAACTTTTCGGAAGTCTTGTATTCAGCGATAAGATCATGAGAGAAAAACTTCCGAAGGATATGTACAAGGCTCTTAGGAAGACGATCGATAATAATACCCACCTTGAACTCGATGTAGCGAATGCGGTTGCGGTAGCAATGAAGGAATGGGCAGTGGAGAACGGAGCAACACACTTCACTCACTGGTTCCAGCCTATGACAGGCTACACTGCTGAAAAACATGACAGTTTCATCTGCCCCGTTGAAAACGGAGAAGTGATCATGGATTTCTCGGGTAAAGAACTTGTAAAGGGTGAGCCCGATGCTTCAAGCTTTCCTTCGGGAGGTATCAGAGCAACATTTGAAGCCAGAGGATATACAGCTTGGGATCCTACAAGTCCGGCGTTTATTAAGGACGGAACGCTCTACATTCCCACAGCATTCTGTTCATACAGCGGAGAAGCACTCGATAAGAAAACACCTCTTTTAAGATCGATGGATGCAATAAGTAAAGAGGCGGTTAAGATACTTAAGCTTCTCGGAAAAGATGAAGTAACAAATGTGCTTACAACAGTCGGTCCCGAACAGGAATATTTCCTGATAGATAAAGAGGATTACAAAAAAAGAAAGGATCTTATTTTTACGGGAAGAACACTTCTTGGTGCACCGGCTCCCAAAGGTCAGGAAATGGATGACCATTACTTCGGAAATCTCAAACCGAGAGTTGCAGCATATATGCATGACCTTGACAAAGAACTTTGGAAGCTGGGAATACCGGCCAAGACAAAGCACAATGAGGTGGCACCCAGCCAGCATGAGCTTGCACCGGTTTTTGATACGACAAACGTTGCTGTAGATCATAATCAGCTTACAATGGAGATCATGAAGAAGGTAGCCGAAAAGCATGGTTATATGTGCCTGCTTCATGAAAAACCTTTTGCGGGAATAAACGGTTCGGGTAAACACAATAACTGGTCACTTACGACCAATACAGGTGAAAACCTTTTGAATCCCGGAAAAACACCTGCTGACAATACACAGTTTTTGATCTTCCTTTCAGCAGTTATAAAAGCTGTAGATGAATATGCCGATCTGTTAAGACTTTCGGTAGCAAGTGCCGGAAACGATCACAGACTTGGGGCAAACGAAGCTCCTCCTGCTATAATATCAATGTTCCTTGGAGAGGAACTTACCGGAGTTATTGAAGCTATCGAAAAGGATGAGTATTTCGGCAAGGTAGAAAAAGTCCAGATGGAGACGGGAGCACAGGTACTTCCTCATTTCACTAAGGATACTACCGACAGAAACCGTACATCACCGTTTGCATTTACCGGAAATAAATTTGAATTCAGATCTCTCGGTTCTTCCGTATCGGTAGCAGGACCGAATATAATGCTGAATACAGCGGTTGCCGAGTCACTGAGCATCTTCTACGAGGAATTGAAGGACGTTCCGAAGGATAAGATGGATGAGGCAGTACATAAACTGGTTAAAGATACGATAATCAAACATAAGAGAGTTATCTTTAACGGAAACGGATATACTCAGGAATGGGTAGATGAGGCCGAGAGGAGAGGCTTGTTCAATCTTAAATCTACTCCCGATGCCATGCCTGCACTTGTTGCAGAAAAGAACAAGAAGTTATTCGCAAAGCATCATATCTATTCTGAGACAGAACTTGAGTCAAGATATGAGATCCGTATAGAAAACTATACCAAGACGTTGCATATCGAAGCACTTACACTTGAGGATATGGTACTGAAGCAGTTTGCACCGGCTCTTATGAGATATATCGATGAACTGACAGCGTCTGCTTTATCTAAGAAACAGCTTGGTATTGAACCAGCGGTTTCAACACAGACAGAACTGATCAAGAAGCTTTCAAGCTACTATGAGGATGTTATAAAGGCAACCGAAAAGCTTTCAGGCGATGTAGCCAAGGCAGATGCGATGAACGCAGATATCGATCAGTGTAAGTTCTACCATGACACGGTTCTTTCCGATATGGAAGAGGTCAGAAAGTATGCAGATCTTGCAGAGCCTCTTATCCCCGAAGGATACTTACCGTACCCTACATATGAACAGATGCTGTTCTACGTTTAAAGATATAAATAATAAAAAATAATGTTAACGCAAAGGCGCGTTCCTTAGGGAACGTGCCTTTTTCGATACAAATGAGGAGAGATTATTATGACTACGGAAATTTTGGAAGCGATACATAGTGAAGTCTATGGCGTGTGGTTTTTGATAGGTGCTGCACTTGTCTTCTGGATGCAGGCAGGATTTGCAATGTGTGAGGCAGGCTTTACAAGAGCAAAAAACTCAGGAAACATCATCATGAAGAACCTGATGGACTTTTGTATAGGAACCGTGATGTGGTTCATCTGCGGAGCATCGCTCATGCTGGGTGAGAACATGTTGGGCGGATTTGCCGGTAAGTTCTCATTTGATGTATTCAGCAGCTACAGCAGCTTTGATTATTCGGGATTTGTTTTCAACCTTGTGTTCTGTGCAACAACGGCTACCATCGTTTCGGGATCAATGGCTGAAAGAACCAAGTTCTCATCTTATTGCATATACTCAGCTGTGATCTCGGCGATCATTTATCCGATAGAAGCTCACTGGACATGGGGTGGCGGATTCTTGGCCGAGTGGGGATTCCACGATTACGCAGGTTCAAACTGTATTCACATGGTCGGCGGTATATGTGCTCTGATCGGAGCATGGATGTTAGGTCCGAGAATCGGTAAGTTTGTAAAGGACAAGGATGGAAAGGTTACCAAGGTAAATGCCTTCCCCGGTCACAACCTCGTAATAGCAGCTCTTGGTGTATTTATTCTCTGGCTTGGCTGGTACGGTTTTAACGGCGCTGCAGCAACAGATGTAGAAACACTCGGATCTGTATTCTTAACAACAACGGTAGCTCCTGCAGTAGCAACAGTAGTATGTATGATCTTTACATGGCTTAAATATGGCAAACCCGATGTGTCTATGTGTTTGAACGCATCACTTGCAGGTCTGGTAGCAATAACAGCTCCCTGTGATGTAACAGATTGTACCGGTGCAGCGATCATAGGTCTTGTAGCAGGCTTGCTCGTAGTATTCGGTGTATGGTTCACAGATAATGTAATACATGTAGACGATCCGGTCGGCGCAGTAGCAGTTCATATGTTCAACGGTATCTGGGGTACATTGGCAGTTGGCCTTTTCGCCACAGAGACAGCACCCGGTTTTGAACTCGCAGGCATTAAAGAAGGTCTTTTCTACGGCGGTGGTTTTGATCAGATGATAAAGCAGCTTGGTGGTCTTGCGGTAACTATAGCATGGACAGTAGTTACGATAGTTATCACATATGCGCTTATAAAGAAGTTCAACGGCTTAAGAGTTTCTGAAGAAGAAGAGATCATCGGTCTTGACAGAACAGAACACGGTCTTACATCTGCATATGCAGGCTTCTCTATCATGGATATTTCAAACACCATGACAATGGATATAAACGAGAACACGAGCCT
>CACZSE010000297.1 GCA_902783735.1 uncultured Lachnospiraceae bacterium | reverse complement strand
GCCTGACCTGCCAATTCAACCGTTTTGTCAGTCGAATTGTTGTCATATACATATATGACTGCTTCGGGAAGTGCCGCTTTTGCATCACTCACAACCTTGGCGATTGTTTTTTCTTCGTTATAGCAGGGTATCAAAACTGCGATCTTATCCATATATTCCCCTATTATGTATTGATTCTAACTATTTATGCTTCATTTTATCATGATTTAACATCATTGGCAAAAAACTGTTGTATCAGAACCGGCCACAAAAAGAACACCGGACACATGTATCTGAAAAGGCAATAAGCCGGTGTAGCCAACATTATCGATACCCAGAGAGCTATCAAAGGTATCATGACAATAACCTTACCTGAGATCCCTTTTCTTACATATTGTCTTGTCAGCAATATGACGGCAAGTATCAAAACCGCCATCTGACTCAGTAAGCACAATACCGGAAGCTTTCTTCCGACCAGGATGAGTTCGGACAACAGACCTCCTGTAGAAATCCCAAAAGCCTTCTCAATAAGGTCTGTTCCTTCGATGTTAAGGTCATTTGGCTGAACACCTTCGGTAGCCACTGTATTTGTTATACCTATATGCCAATAACCGCAGGTCTCAAAAATATAAGCTTCCACGTATCTCCCAAAGTTTGCGGGAAGCAATTTTGCCCATACCTTTATAAGCTTCCCCGGATCCTCATCAATAACATCAGAATGGAAAGAATCGCTGAACTTATAGGTATCCACATAACCGGGCTCGAATTCTTTCTTTACCGCATCAAAAGGCATTATACTCTCCAGATAATCTTTTTCACCGCCATCTATATCTCCATCCGTGTATATGGTATAGGCTATCTGTGTAAGAGGTATTGATGCAGACTCCACAAAGGATTGTTTCTGTATATCAAGAGCAGACCAGACAACCGTTTTATATGAGATATTCAACGCAAAAACTATCAAAAAAGTTATGATCACAGCTTTTCTGTGATCCCTTAGCATCAACATCATCGCTACAGCCAGTGCCGCTATCATGAAAGTGCCGTTATTTCTGGTCACTATAGTTAAGAACGACCATATTCCCAGGAGTATCCAGTCTTTTCGTCCAAAAGCCTTTTTTTCGCACATATTGAGCAAATGTACTGTCAAAAAAACCGTCGCACAGGCAAACATTATATCTTTTGTAACATATACTGAATATATAGCCGATATCGGGTGAATCGCAAAAAATGCCAGAGATACGTAAATAAACAGTTTGGAAACGTTGTGTTTTTCCAGCCAGCTCAGTACATAGGACAAGGTAAATGACAAAAGAAGCATCTGGAAAAAAGTCATTACACCAAATGCCGCAGATAATGATGAACCTCCGAAAGCTTTTATAAAAAGGTTCATAACAAAAGTAAAGAATACCGGATGATGATTTGACCACGGGATCATCCCCAGACACATCTTAGCACACTCAAAATCATCATTACCTATTCCTCCGGGGAAAAAGGTAAGATAGTAGGGCAGCCAGCATATGATCAGGATCCCCATCCATGAAAACCGACGCTTTAAGTCTTTTTTCGGATAATCCGTTCTCTTTACTGCTTCCGTATTAATTTTTCCTGTGTCTGACGAAAAAAAAAGAATGAAAAGAACTGACACAAAAAACGGGATCAGAAAAATGATCAGGATCACATCGGTCGCGGTAAAACCGGTAAATACTCTTTCATCAAGATCAACCTTACTCCCAACCACTGTGGCAACAGCCATAATAACACCCAGAACAGCATTAAACCCAAGTTCTTTTTTTGCCGAATCTTTATGATCTGTAGAAATGATCTTCCAAACCCGGGAATACAACAAAAAGCAAAGCACAACAACACACGGGATCATAATGTCTATTCCAGTGATCCCGTAACCGCTCACCATGGCAATAGCTATTGAGGATGCAAAAGCCATCACCACCTGCAATATGAACGTTATAATCTTTCTTGTCGCGTCTGTCATGAGTGTCTTTCCGTTGT
The DNA here is from genome assembly GCA_902783735.1 of uncultured Lachnospiraceae bacterium. Lineage (GTDB taxonomy): Bacteria > Bacillota > Clostridia > Lachnospirales > Lachnospiraceae > Colinaster. The sequence continues at coordinate 5,775 of CACZSE010000297.1, read as the reverse complement.
TGCTATCTGTCAATATCAATAAATTTATTTTCGGACAATGAATATTTTCCGCCCATAAGGAATTTGTGTTTTAATACCCACCATCCGGGAACCCATATACGTTGCTTCATAGCCGGAGAAGCCGAACCTATCATCCAGCAGTTTTTCTCACAATGTTTTACCTGTTCCCTTACCTTTGCCGCCTGCTCGCCGTTCCAGATCTCATCCCAGTCTTTTTCGTGAAGATTTCCCATGACCATCTTTTCACAGCTTCCGTTACATGGAAGAACATTTCCGAACGGATCCACAAAAAATCCGTTGGTTCCCATCTCGCAGGGAAGCAATCTCGGCTGATCGTATATGTAATTGATCAGTCCGTGGTTAAAATAGCCCCTGAACCATTTCTTCGGAGAATTTGATCTTAGCAGCTTATTAATGAGCTTTTCAAATTCCTGTGCCACCATAAGCTTATCGTCGATCTTATTGTCGGTCTTTCTGAAATAAAATGAATTGTGAAGCGTGGCAGTGGCAAACTCCATTCCAAGTTCATCGGCCATATCGTATAAAGGAACAAGATCGTGACAGTTCATATCCTGAACCGTCATTCCGAAGCCAACATCCTTATGGCCCATTTCAACCAGAGTCTTAAGTGTACCATAGCCTCTGTTAAATCCATCGGGCAGACCTCTTATGGCGTTGTTTGTCTCCTCAAGTCCTTCTATGCTGATCCTTATTCCCACCTCGGGAAATCTTTTACAAAGTTCAATTATCCTGTCGGTAAAATATCCGTTGGTCGAGATTACTATTCTGGGGGTCTTTTTATACAAGAGTTCAACAATATCCCCTATATCCTTCCTTATGAAGGATTCGCCTCCGGTAATATTGCAAAATGCCATATCCGGAAGTTTTTTTAAGGTTTCAAGATCTATCTCATCTTCCGGCCTTGAAGGGTCCTTATAGCAGTTGCACATATTGCAACGGGCGTTGCATCTGTAAGTTATTATTATCGATCCGTGTAGATTATTACGTGGCATGTCAATTTCCTTTTTCTATGTCTATATATCCCAGTGTTGTATCGGGAAAGATACGATAAATCTTTTTAGATTCCCATTTTTCCCGGCAGAGATCTTCAAATATGCTGTTGATGTTATCTCCTTTTGCATCCGTATAAATATATCCGGCATGACTGTTATTTATAATATCTTTTATTGCCGAAGAACCAAATTCGTCCGAAATGCGAACTGTAGTTATTGAAACAGGAGTGAGTTCATATTGAACAGCGATATCTTTATTATAGTCCGCCTTTATATCAGTTAAGTATAACACTCTGTGCCCCGGAAGTTCAATGTGTGAGCCTATTTCCTCTTTCAGATCCCGATACCCCTGATCGTTCTCCAAAGTTATGTTAACCATATTTGCCGTTCGGTTAAAGATAAGTCCGAGATCACACGACAGGGTTATGAACAGAACCACAAATATATATCCCTTCCATGTATTTGCCATACTGTTGCTGCGCATCTGCCTGTCTATGTTATTCTCTCTTAATGCCGATTCGGGATCATGTGACGATATTTCCTTTATAGTCATTCCGATCACATAGATGATCGCGCTCAAAACATAGGGCACGCCTTTGTTTAAAGCAGTCTCGGTCAGTGTAAAGCCCGGGTTCTCCCACAGATGAATATATACCGCAAAAATGACCAAATAAGAGATAATAAAGGTTATTACAAAGTAGACTATACCGGGCCTTACATCAAATCCGTCCGGGGCAGATTTCTTTTTCAAGAGAACGATGAAGACGATCACAACCAAAAGCGCGATAAGCGGGCTTATTCGTATAAGTCCGACCCGATCGCAAAAAAATGAAGCAACCGTAAGTGCTTTTATCATCTCCAAAGCTTTTATCGAGACTTCCGTGGGTTGTCCCGACCTGAATGTTATCATATGAAAAACATATCTCGTGAGTTCGGACACCCTGCCTGCATATATGCAATAGCCTGTCCAGCTGAGAAAAAGCGTCAGCCACATGGTCGGCAAAAGGATAATATACCTGATCTCTTCGATCGGATCCCTGTATCGTCTGATCATTACCGCGGCTAAGACCGAAGCGGCTATAAGCCACAACAACCCCCAGTTTCTGCATAATATGATCATGCACCCGTATACGAGTATGTTCAGATAGTAATCTGCCGCTTCTTTCCTGTATTCCAAGATACATATTATCAGCATTCCATAGAGGATCCCCATGGTAATGTCAGGCGAGATATCACCCAAGCCCGTACTGCATGCAACCGATGGAACAAATAACAATCCAAAACAAAGAAGTACTTTTGATAATAATTCTATAGTAAATGAGATCGGTGATACTTTAATCCTGTTTATATCGTCGCCTGTTTCACTTACATGTACCTTGTACTTGCTTTTCAGCCTGTAGCTCTCATATACAAAACGATACTTTGAATTCTTGGATATGCTGACATTTACTTCTTCATCGGCATTTTCTTCTTCGTCATCATTTTCATTTAATGAAAGCTTCAGTCTGCCGATCACCGGCATCAAAAGAAAAAGATTCATGCAATGATATCCGGCTAACCCTAAAGCTTCACGAAATCCATGCGGGTCTATATGGCAAAAAAGCCATTCCCACAAAGCCGTTCCATATGGGTAATCTCCGTATGCCGGCATAACATTTTCAAATCTGCCCGACATTCCGTTCAGGTAATACAGTTCTTTTAATTGTATTGCCTGATATATGTTTCCGCTAAAAATGTTTATTCCCGCATCAGAACATAAAACAAAGATCAAAAGCGTTACAATAAACAGCGCAAGACTTGTAGGGGTGATAAACTTTTTGAGCACATCCTTTATGAGGGAATTTCTGATGACCCAGAAAAACATGCAAATATCCAAAGCAATGCACACATGATCTATATATCCCAGGCCCCTGAAAAATGCCAATACATATGCGATGAGCACCGCAATTATAAACACTTTGCCAAGCTCACCGGCCAACTCACTGTCTTTCTTATATGCAATTATGGCAGATGCCATCAAAATGGCTATCATCGAAAAAACAAACATAACCGTTCACTTATCTGACAGACTTCGTTACGATCTTAAATGTAACGGTCTTTTCCAATCCATAATCTCCCATACCACGGATCCTGACTCTTGCCGTACCTTTTTTAATGTTATTTACATATGAGCCTTCCACTATCTCATAATCAACTCCTTCTGTAAGAATATCACGTCCCAACCTGACTGTAATATCTTTTGAAGTGAGCTCTATCTCGCTACCTGTATATACCTTGTTTTTAATCTTTACCTTAGCATCGGAAAGGCTCTTTTGCGTAATGCGGTATGTAGCACAAACACTTCCCACATAGTTACTCTTTTCCTTAGCGTTTATCTGTATTTCAAGAACGGTATCGGCAGGTATTATGTCTTTTTTCAAATCCCCGTATATCCCGGTACCGGCAGGTCTTAAAACAAGTCTTCCGTTATTTACGACTGTTGTGTCATTTTTATAACTGTACACATAGTCCTCAGAGTAATCTTTTCCTGCTTCAAGCAGCATTCCACCGTCTCTCAAGGTTACCTTTGTCTTAAAAGCATTGGCACCTGAAGAAAATGCTTTATCCGAAGCATTTGCATAAGTCTGAGAAAGCAGAGCCGGTTTTATCCTGAAGGTTTTCTTGATCGTACCTTTAAAGTTCCCTTTAAATCTTATAACCGTTTCAGGCATGACCGAAGGTTTTGAGCCGTCATTTACAGCCTTGTTGTGCCTGTATGATAATGTATAATCCTTATCCTGCTTCAATAGATGTGTAACGCCCGAAGTATCCTTATAGGTTATTAAAGTCTTGGGTTTTGCACCGTTTTTTGAGTATACAACTTCATCCGATATCAGAGTGCATGAAACAGCATCGTCATTTTCCTGTACCTGATAAGGTATGATACGTACAGATTTTTTTACGGTTCCGGTATATCCGTTCAGGCCTGTAACAGTAACAGTGGCTCTTCCGGCATTACTGTCATTTATGCAGGACAATTCATAATCCACACCTTCCGTTAATTGCTTTGAAATTCCCGATCTTGAATCATCAACATATATTCTGACGTTTTCAACGAGTCTTAAAGCGCCGGCATCATATGTTACCTTTTCCGGGAGCCCTTCTACCTTTGCCTTCGAGATCGCTGTTCCTCTGATGGTGAATTCCACACGTTTAAAACCCGTATAACCGTTAAGGCCTTCCAAAACTGCATATGCCTTTCCCGCCTTAACATTATCATGGTAAGTTACCTTATAGTCTTCTCCCGGGATCAAACGCTTCTTCGCATCTTTAACGCTCAATACGGGCTCGACAGGTTCTCCGGTATACTGTAAAGGCGCGATCTTACCGATGGTCAGACCGGATACCGGTTTTTTCTTTTCCACCAGTTTAAGACTGACATCTCTTGTTCCTGTATAATTGCCTTTGCCTGTCATACGAAGTATATATTCTCCGGGCTCAGAAACCTGTGTCAATTCATCATCACTTATGCCATCGGTAGTCTTTTTCAGATAAACAACAGCAAAATCCCTGTTATTCACAAGCCTTTTATTATTCCAATACAGTCCTGTCTGCGGCTTCAGATCCCGGTCATTTTTCACAACTGCAGAAACATTGTCCGCCCTGAAGGCTTCGGAAGAAATATCTTTAGGTGATATTTTAAAATCAAATATCCTGTGATCGTGATAGTTTCCCTTACCGGTTATCTTTATCCCGGCATTACCGGCATTGATATTATTTATGTAGGTTATTGTATAGTCCCTGCCTTCATCGAGTCTTCGTGTATTGTCATATATCCTTATCAGAGGTTTTATGTGACTTGCGGTGTAGACATATTCTTTATCAAGGCCTCCAACCCATATACCGTCAGGAACAATTCCGTCTTCAGGCATATCCTGTGGAAGAATGCCGTTTTCATCGATCGCATTATCTATGGGTTTTATCGTAAATGTCCTTATAAGTGTACCTTTATAAGGGGCTTTTGCGGTTATTATAACCCTGGGAGCATTTTCATCATCTTTATCTCCTGCCAGGATATTATTCTCACATGTGTACTCGTAATCAATCCCTTCCGTGAGAATACCGTCAATACCCGTTACCTCGATCTGCGGTATGATCTCTCTTCCCGTAAATGTATATTCTCCGATGACCTTTGCATCCAGAAGTCTTCTGTTGTATGCGGTATCTGACAGTAAGCCGTATTCACCGATATATTTTTCATCCAGAGAAGCAAATCCATAGTATCTGATGGCAGTATTATTTCTGCATATGAATTTATAGCAATGATCGGAATACTTTGCATTCTTTGAAGAATATCTCGTATCTTCTTCATAAGCCTCATAACCCGCCAGGAAAAGACTTCCGTCCGAACCTATCATGCCCGAGTCTGAGTTTGTAAGGTCCACCATGTAACAATTCATATCATCCATTCGGACAATATTCCACATATGACCTCCGCCGTTATATGTTCCGAGCATATAACCGCCCATAAGAAGAGCTCTGATATTTTCGGAAGAGAAATCAGAAAGGTCACAAAGATATTTAAATGCCTTGGAATAACCTTCACATACTACATCCGTTGACGGATCTTTATCGAACACCCAAATGAGCTGCCAGGGATTTCCATAGTCTTCATCATTGCCAACCGCAGCATTGTTGTAAGATACCGCGTCTAATATATAATCCTTATAAGAGACCAGTTTTTCATGATCGGTTTCATTTTCATGCATGGCAACTACTGCTT
>CACZSE010000296.1 GCA_902783735.1 uncultured Lachnospiraceae bacterium | reverse complement strand
TCATGTTCATGCTCCTCTTCCTGCATGCCTTCCACAACTTCCTCTTCCTTTACGGAATCTCCCAGTTCTTCAAGAAGATTAATGACCACCATGTCCTTATTGGTCGTTTCCAAAAGAGCATCATCAACCCATTCATCCGATTCACCGCCTACATATATGAACAGGTCACAGCTGCCGATCTTTAATATATCTTTAGCTGTGGGCTGATAGCTGTGAAGATCAACACCATTATCCAAAAGCATGGTCAATTCAGCGTTATCCGCTTTATCTCCCAAAATATTCTTCACCCAGTCATATTCCGGAAAGATCGTTGTAACTATCTGTAACGGCTTATCCTGCGTTTTTTCGTTTTCTGTTTCAGATACCGTCGCTTCCCGTACGTTTGAAACTTGTGCACCGGTATCTTCCTTAGCGTTTGTACATGCTAAAAGACTACCTGTCAAAAGTGCTGTAGTAATGATGATAGTCAGTATTTTTTTCATTAAATATCCTCCTCCTGTCTTTTATCATCAGATCGATCCTCAGTATATCCGTCATATGAAATTGACGCGAATTTGAGAACCGTTCTCAATTATATAACCATCAAACAAGTATGTCAACGAATTTGAGAATGATTTTCATTTTAAAAAGCAAAATCGCAACTCAGTTGCATATTATATGCACCGGTTGCGATCTTGTCAATAGAATTTGCGACACATTTGCAAATTCACTTTTTATATTTTTTTGCATTCATTACATTTTCCGATAATGATCGTCTTTGATCTGTCTACATCTATGCCGTATTCTACACGGATCCTGTCCGCAAAGTCCTCAACAAACGGTTCATCCAGATGAAATATCCTGCCACAGATACTGCATTGAGCATGCATATGTTCATCGCAGTGTTCATGCTGCGATGAGTATTGATAATACCATGCATCCTGATTCGATTCCTTAAACTTAAGCAATTCTCCAGCATCGCACAGGCGGTCAAGATTTCTATACACCGTTGTTCTGTTTATTTCGGTCGCATGAGCACATACCGCCTCCAAGATCTCTCTTGCCGTAAACCTTTGCTCTAAATGTCCCTTAAGAAAAGCCAATATCTCTTCTCTGGCTTTTGTTTTATAAGAACGTTTCATCACCATTTCTCTCTAAATATCGGTAACTGTCTTAATATCTTCAGTAACGGATAAAACTGCGATTGCAACAGATCTTATCCCTGTTACGGGATTGATGGCAATGCGTCTCATAAATGTATGAACAGTATTTCCATTGGGAAAATGTTCATCAACAAATATGCGTTTTCCCGTATCGGCACATTCTATCAGATAGGGTAAAAAACTTCCCCTATGCTGTTGTGGGATAGTATCGAATCTTTCAAACTCGGAGCCTACATTTCTCGGGAATGTTCTTGCCGCAAATTCCCTGTAGGAAGCATTACTTCTTACTATCCTTACAGAATCATTGCTCAGTTCCATAATGACCATTGGCATGGAATTATAGAATCTGTCAAAATCCTCTTTCTCACTTTCCAGGGCCCAGTCAAGATCATAAAGATTGAATTTCCCAAGGACATCAAAATAAGGAGCTTCAACAGGAGTCTCAAATCTAATATGATCGTTGTCCGAATATCTTTCAAGTATACGTTCTATGGGCAAAGGCTTTGTGTAATAGTATCCCTGTAATTTACAACACCCTATATCCTTTAGAAATGCCTCATGTTCGCCGGTCTCAACACCTTCGCATACTGTTTCCAATCCCAATGCGGTAGCCATTCTCATAAGATCGGTCAATATGATCTTTCCGTTTCTTCCATCGTCGAGCTTATGAAGAAAACGCATATCAAATTTGATCAGATCAAATTCAAGATCCTGTAATACATCCAAAGAAGAATATCCGCTTCCAAAGTCATCCATCCAGACCTGGAATCCCAGATCTCTGAATCGTTTTACCTGCTGCTTCATGTAGTCAAAATCAGAAGCCACTATGCTTTCAGTGATCTCTACTGTGATAAGCTGATGATCTAACCCGGCCGCATCGACACGTTTGCATATCTCATCCACCATATCGCACTCATCGAAATCCGTCCTTGACAGATTTACCGACTGTGGTACCGGTATCATCCCCATGGCCCGGATCTTTTTAAGTTTTTCAATTATGCGATCGACAACATACAGATCAAGCTTATATATAAGATGTGCCTCTTCAAGAGTGTTTATGAAATCCGCAGGAGATAAAAATCCTTTGTCAGGATCTATCCACCTTGCCAATGCTTCTTCATCACATACACAACCGTTTATGGCTCTTACAATGGGCTGGTAATAGACATTTATCCATCTTTCACAAAGAGCCTTTTCAAAATTTGAGATTATATATTCTTTCCTCTCAATATCTTCCTCAAGTTTCTTGTCATAGTAGCTTATACTTGATATATATGTTTTCCTGAGCATGTCGCATGCAACCTTGGCATTGTCACAGGCTACAACAATATCAGTCGAAGCAGTATCGATCTCATATACCCCTACTCTGACCGGCATATTTAATGTATCAACGATCTTCTTCCATTCATCAAATAAGCTATGCAGTTTATATTCCAGATCTCTGTTGTCACTTATTGCAACAAAATGATCTTTGGCAAAACGACTGCAGTTTTCATCACCAAATTGATCGGTAATAAGCGCAGAAAAAGATATCAGCAGATCATCTCCCTGTCTGAAGCCATACTTGTGATTGTATTGTTTCATGCCGCTGATATCAAAAAACATGACAGCCGGTACATTTCCAAGAGCAATAAGCCTCTTACACTCAGCACCGGCCAATTCATAGAAATATGTCATACCGGGAAGCCCGGTAAGATTATCATAAAATCTCTCCATATTCCACCTGTTCAACCTTCAATCTTCCCACCTTCAGTAAATAATATTTTACACTATTTTTGTGTGTATGTATATACCAATTGACACGAATTGTGTACGCATTTTATTGTGCAATATTCTTTTTTTCATACAATAAGCGATAAATGAAGACAAAGGGAAAGACCATTTACGGGGGGCGCAAATGGTCTTGTAAAAGGGGGAGTATATAAATTCCGATTTCGTGAACCGGTAACTTATATCAAACTAATAAATTATAAATGTATTATAACATATTTTCGGCACTGCTAACAGTATGTTTTAATAAAACCGATGTTGTGACGGTTCCGACACCTCCCGGAACAGGAGTTGCCATAGCTGCCGAATCTAAAATCGTTTCATATTTTACATCACCGACAAGCTTTCCGTCAACAACATTTATTCCTACATCAAAAACAATTGCCCCATCGGAAACATACGACTCATCAATCATGCCGGCCACTCCGGCACATGCAACTATTATATCGGCATTTTTGCACTCTGACTTAAGGTCTTTTGTCTTTGTATGACATATTGTGACGGTGGCATTCTTTTTTAAGAGCATCATGGCCATTGGCTTACCTACTACCATGCTTCTTCCTACCACTACCACTTTTTTGCCTGTCGGATCGATACCGTAATGATCCATCATCTCAATGACTGCACTCGGTGTACACGGTTCATGTCCCAATCCCGACTGAGTAAACGTATGTGCTATATTTGTTAAGCACATACAATCCACATCCTTTCGCGGATCCACCATCTCAACGATTGCTTTTTCATCAAGATGCTTCGGCAAAGGTCTGAATAAAAGGATTCCGTGAATGCCGTCATCATGATTGCAATCCTTAAGAACCTTTATCAGTTCCTCCTGTGTTACATCCTCAGGCAAGACTTTTCCTACAACCTTTGCTCCAACCGAATCAAATCTCTTCAATAGACCTCTTTCGTAGGAAAGATCGTCCTCCCGTTCGCCGACACGTATGACTGCCAGCGTTGGAACTATACCTCGCTCTGCAAGTTTTTCCATACGTTCGCTCACACCCTGAGCAATATGTTTAACTACAGGCATCCCTCTCAATTCTTCCATCTTTTTACCCTTTCGATTATATCAAATAATAATTTGAAGTAAACATCTTTTTTAGTCATCCTGTTTACATTTTTCACTCAAAATTTGCCCGTGAACGATGTCCTTTTGACCCCTTACTCAGGTCAGAGAATCTGCTATGTCAGTATATACCTTCTTCATTCGCGATACACCGTTGGAGACCATATCCGTCGCTTCTTTATTTAATCGTTGTGCGCATCCTTCATCCTTCATGGATCCGGTGTTAATGTAAATATTTAAAACACATCCTTCCATGGCTGCTATAAGGCAGGTGGCTGCTACAGCAACATCACTTATGGCAAGTCTTGAACCCATTACGGAAAGGTCTTCTATTACGGGGACCAAAGAGTATATATCCGCAAGTATCTCTTTGGGTGCATATGCCGCATCATATAATGCTTTCTCCATTATCCGGTCATAATCCGGTGTGTTTTTGTCAAGCGAATATGCTGCTGCCAAAGGAGCAAAGGCCTTGGCATCCTTTTCAATGTCTTCCTGAAGGATTTTGTTTTTTTCTTCAAGAAGTACAAGATACTCATCTATCTTATCCTGATACTGAGCATATTTTTTCTTACCCGTTGTAAGGTTTGCAACCATGCTGCAAAGCGAACAGCTGACAGCCGCCACCAGCGCACTTGCTCCACCGCCTCCCGGGGTCGGCTCCTTAGATGAAAGTGCATCCAAAAAATCTTTCATGTGAATCTCCTTGTAGTAATAATTATATTTAAATTTAATATCTACTTCATGTAATCAAATATTGAGATCTGATCTGTCTCGGGAATATCGCCCAGTATTCCAAGTTCTTTGAGCTTATCGGCTATAGTGCCCGATGCCTTACTTCTGGACTTAAAATCTTCTTTCGAAAGGAAGGGCTCACCCTTTGCGGCTTCAACTATTCCAAACGCAACCGATTCTCCAAGTCCGGCTATACTTGTAAGTGAAGCCATTATCTTACCGTCTATAACCTGAAAATGCGTAGGCTTTACTACCTTGAGGTCTATAGGCATGAATTCAAAACCCCTGGCATACATTTCCTGTACACTTTTTAAAGCAGTTTCAAGGTCCTTTTCGGTCGCAGTCTGTTTTATGCCTTCCTCTTTGGCATTTTTGATCTTTTTGAGTTCTTTTTCAACTCTTTCTTTTCCATAACACATGATCTCATAATCAAAGCCTTTTGCTCTGATGGTGAAATATGCAGTGTAATACTCAAGAGGATAATATATCTTACAGTAAGCGATCCTCCAGGCCATCATAACATAAGCGGCGGCATGAGCCTTGGGGAACATATACTCTATACGCTCACAGGACCAGATGTACCAGTCGGGAACATCATGTTCCTTCATCTCTTTCTTCCAGTCTTCCCACTCGGAACACTTTTTCTTGGCGACCTTACCCTTTCGAACATTTTCCATGATACTGAAAGCATGTGAGCTCTCAACTCCCATTTCGATCAGATATGTCATGATATCATCTCTGGTACATATCGCCGTAGAGATCGTTGCAGTACCTTCTTTTATGAGAACCTCGGCATTTCCCTGCCATACATTGGTGCCATGGGAGAGTCCCGATATCCTTACAAGGTCCGAAAAAGCTTTGGGGCCGGCATCTATAAGCATCTGCATGGCAAACTGGGTTCCAAATTCCGGAATACCCAGGCAGCCCAACGGCGTTCCGCCCATATCTTCGGGGGTGATGCCCAACGCTTCGGTATTTTGAAACAGGCTCATTACCTTGGGATCATCGAGAGGGATCGTCCTCGGATCCATCCCTATGAGATCCTGAAGCATTCTTATCATGGTAGGATCATCATGCCCCAGTATATCGAGTTTCAAAAGATTATGATCTATCGAATGATAATCAAAATGCGTTGTTATGATATCCGTAGTCATATCATTTGCCGGATGCTGAATGGGGGTAAAGGAATAAATATTCTCACCTTTAGGCAGAACGACTATTCCTCCGGGATGCTGCCCGGTACTTCTGCGTATCCCCATACAGCCTTTGACAATACGGTTTATCTCCGCCTGTCTTTTATGTATAGATCTTTCTTCATAATATTTTTTAATAAATCCGAAGGCGGTCTTATCGGCAAGCGATGCTATTGTCCCCGCTTTGAAGGTCTGACCTTTTCCGAATATAACTTCCGTATACCTGTGAGCATTTGACTGATACTCTCCCGAAAAGTTCAAGTCTATATCAGGTTCTTTATCTCCCTTAAAGCCCAGGAATGTCTCAAACGGTATGTCGAATCCGTCTTTTGTCAGCATGTTGCCGCACACCGGGCAGGCTTTATCCGGCATATCGACACCGGCCTTTCCCGCATAACTCTTAACTAACGGAGAATCAAATTCGGTATAGTGACATTTCTTACAGTAATAGTGCGGGCTCAGAGGATTGACCTCGGTTATACCCGACATGGTAGCAACGAAGGAAGATCCTACAGATCCTCTCGATCCCACCAGATATCCATCCTCGTTTGACTTCCAGACCAGCTTCTGTGCGATTATATACATTACGGAATATCCGTTGCTTATGATCGAATTTAATTCTTTTTCCAGTCTATTTTCTACTATTTCGGGAAGCGGATCTCCATACATCTCATGGGCTTTGGTATAGCATATCTCCCTCAATGTCTTATCACTGTTCTCTATGACGGGCGGACATTTATCTGGGCGCACCGGGCTCATGGTCTCACACATATCGGCGATCTTTACGGTATTTGTGATAACTACTTCCTCCGCTTTATCACTTCCCAGGTACTTAAACTCTTCAAGCATCTCTTCCGTTGTTCTTAAATATAAAGGTGCCTGATCGTCCGC
>CACZSE010000295.1 GCA_902783735.1 uncultured Lachnospiraceae bacterium | reverse complement strand
TGAATCCCTCAGGTTAACATCTTTTTTCATAAATTACAGTATATAACATTTTACGGTAAAGGACAAAGCTATCTTTGCTTTATGCCGCATCGGCAAAAAAGTTACGGATGTCCCCAATACTTGAGCCATCATGAGTATGTGTGTTAGAATAACGTTTATGGGTGAAAATAAAAATAAAGATAAAAGAAAGAATATATATTTCGGACACATCATAGTCATATTTGTACTGCTCGAGTTGTACATCATATGCACGACGGTATTTTCTTCGGACATATGGTATGACGAAGTGTTTTCTGTGCAGTTTTCAAGACTGGATCTGTCACAGATGCTAAACATGGCGAAAAGAGATGTTCACCCTCCGCTTTATTATCTCTATCTCAAAGGGTGCGTAAAGCTTCTGGGTTTATTTAACATTGGTGAGATAGCGGCATGCAAACTGGCATCGGTTATGCCTTTGTTTGTACTGTTGGTATTTGCATTTGCCTGGGTAAGAAAAAGATATGGTGTCGCTGTTATGAATGCCTATATCATATTTCTTGTCATGATGCCAAACATGGCAGCATTTTATGTTGAGATCCGTATGTACTCGCTCGCTCTTATGTTTATGACTCTGGCATATGGAGCCATGATAGATATATTAAGGAGTGAAAAGGTCAGTTCGATACAGTTCTTTCTGTTTTTTATATTTGCACTTGCGGCAGCGTATACACAATATTTTGCATGTGTGGGCATAATTGCGGTTTACATAATACTTATAATTGGCCTTTATATGCAAAAGAAGGACATAACATACCTGAAGATCACGGCAGGTCTTATTGTAACTTCGATCATCTTTTATTTACCATGGCTTCCGTCTTTTTACAGACAGATAAAAGATGTTTCCGGAAGCTTCTGGATACAGCCCATGACATTGAGAAGCCTGCCGGGATGTGTTAAATATCTGCTTCTTCCCGATGTCTTAAATCCCGTGGCGGCATATAGCCTGGTCGGTATTATGATAATCATATGCATTATCGGATATGTGACATATTTTATGAAAGATCATGGCATTTTATATGTGATAGAGGGTTGTGGCGGTATTGCTGCCCTGTCGGCAGTCATAATCGTCGGATTTGTTTTTTCTTGTTTGGGCAGTCCGATCTTTACATACAGATATATGATCCCTATGTGTGGGATACTGTACTTAAATATTGCGATAGTATTATTAAAAGACCGAAAGGATGTGTATGTATTTGCAATATTGTTTTTCCTGCTGATATACGGTTATGCTTCGTTTGAAGGATTTAGTGCAGAAGAAACAAAGAAAGTAAATGCATGGAAGGACGCCGAAGAAAAACTCTCCCGCATAGAAGACGGCAGTGTCATAATAACCAATTTCGATCATGTGACCGCAATAAGCGCATTTTATTTTGAAGATGATGATATATACATCTATGAAGGCGAAGTCAGTGATGTCATTATAGATATGTTTGGCGGATGTGAATACATAGATGATGAAGGTATAGAAAAACTTTTGCAGACTAAGGATAATGTGTATTTCTTCGGAAGCTTCAATGTTCGCGATGAGATAGTAAGTTCATGGGAACAGAAGGGCATTTATGCAGATTATCTGGACGAATGTCTGGTGGAAAGATACTGGTTCAATATTTACAGATTAAGTTATGAGCCCCAAAACTGAACCGGACTTATTTAGAGGATTATATGAGCGGGATAAAAGAGAAACTGTACAACCAAATATGGCTTGTGATATTGCTGATCATGGCATTTATTTTCTATTGTCACAGTATGTATGCAAACAAACCGTGGTATGACGAACTGTATACATATTACTATTTCATATCCAGAGGGCCTGTTTATGCCGCTATACACTGGCCTGTTCCCAATAATCATATGGGATATTCGGTCATAGCTGCGGTCTTTGATTTGATACTCGGGAACTACTGGGGATTGAGAGGTCTGTCTGTGGTCTGTTCGGTATTAAATATCTATCTGGTTTACAGACTGGCATATAAACTGTGCAAAGACGATCGTTTGCTTATCGTCGGATGCTATATGGGAGCATACCTGACCTATTCTCTGGCATTTCAGGGAAGAGGTTACGCGCTTATAACAACCTGTCTTCTTGTGGCACTTAATGTATTATGTGAGATCTGCTTAAAAAAAGATGCTCTTTACATGTACATTGTCTGGATATGCGTTCTTGCATGGGGATTGTATACGATAGCAAGCTCCACATATTGGGTCATACCGGTCTGTCTGACCGGAGGATCATATCTTTTTATCACAAAACAGTATAAAAAGCTTGGCAGGCTGATAATCGCTTCTGCTATAGCGGCAGTCATAACCTTTTTTATGTATTCCGTTGTATGGCTGGCGATCGGCTCGAATCTTTTGAGCAAGGATGCTTCTTCGGCGTTTTATGGTATATATCAGTTAAATATAATAAAGTCGGCACCTTTAAAAGCATGGAGCAGGGGTATGCAATATATGCTGGATACACCATATATCCAGAGTATAGACAGACATGAAGTCATTACCGGTCTCTGGGGGTATTTTTGCAGTCTGTTTGATCAGTACTATTCGTATCTTCACAACAGCATGGGAAAGGTTACATGCATAGTATATATACTTTCTCTCGTAACTGCGCTGACAGACTCTGTCGTATCATTTATAAACGGCAAAAAAACCTCCGATGCGCTGACAAAAGAGGAAACAAACGATAAAAAACTCTGTACCGAACGTTTGCTCATGATACGGGTTATTGTCCTTATATTTGGACTTTGTATACCGTTAATGCTCATAGTACAGAGCGTAAATCCTTATCTTCGTGTATTCAGCTTTTTTGCCGCTATAATCGGCTTCATGGCCTATTATTTATTAAATCGTGTCATGGGACTGGCGGAAAGGTTTTTTAAGAGAGAAGACAGCACTTGTCTGATTATACGTGTCGGAACAGGCATATGTATTTTTTTCATGGCTTTGTTGGCAAACCTGATCTTTTCGTTCGGGCTTACCGGTAAGAACGGACCATATCCGATCAGACTCGCCGACAGGGAAAATGACATTTACTATTCGCTTGAACAGCAAAAAGATACTGTTAAAAATATAGATACGATATTTTATACCGATGATTTTCAAAAATACGTACTGAAGTTTTATTATGATATTGAACCGGTAGAAGTGCCGTTGGAAGAGGCCGGATATATCATGATGAGTGAAGCGTTTATGTCGGGGTCAGAGCAGAGTGACTGGCCGATGTTGGTCATAAAAGACTATTTTGATATCGGTTACGTATACGATAATTTCACACCTTTAAACGAAATAGAAGAAAGTAAAAAAGCAGGATCTCATAATCCCTACATTTTATATCGAAGAAAGTGAGTCTGCGGTTTGGCCACGCGGTGAGAAATAAGCGTATATCCCGGGGCGATATTGGTCTTTATCCGGTGACGATTTGGGTCAAACTGGACATATACCACTAAATATGGTATCATTGTTTTCGTATGTTGTTTCGGCGCCCGTAGTATAATGGATAGAACGGAGGCCTCCGACGCCTTTGATGCAGGTTCGATTCCTGTCGGGCGCACTGCATGAGATCATGCAGCAGTAGTTAGAAAAGAGAGAGATTTGTTTTGAAAAGAGAAAAAGATAATGCCGTCGTCAAGTGGTTTAAAGACGTGGCACAACTTATCAAGGGGAACAAAAAGAATGCTGCGATAGTAGCGGCTTTTGTATTGTTGGTCATAGTTGGAATATGCATCACGGTTACATCTTCAAATAGAAAAACGGTTGAAGAACCGATAGTACCCGATACCGAAAAGGTAGAACAGGATTATGTAATAAGCGATGAGGTCATGCAGAAGGATGCCATACCCGAAGTAAATGACCTGATGAGGAAATACTATGATGCGGCGGCTGCCGGAGATGTGGCTACAATTGAATCCATCAAATCTTCGGTGGATGAGAAAGAAAAGATCATCATAGAAAAGAAAGCAGAGTATATTGACAATTATCCGACTGTAACATGCTATACAAAAAGCGGCCCGGTTGCCGATTCCTACATGGTATTTGCTTACTATGAAGTAAAACTGAGCGATTATGAAAAAACCGTGCCCGGTCTGAATGCATGGTATGTATGCAAGAGAGATAACGGCGAGTTTTATATCAACGATGACGAGCAGGATGAAAAACTTGCAAATTATTGCAAGGTGATCTCCGTTCAGGATGATGTTGTGGATCTTAACAATACCGTAAACGTAAAGTTTAACGAAGCAGTGGCAGAGGATGAAGAACTCGCGGCATTTTTGGATCTCTTACCGAATCTGTTAAGTTCTGCGGTAGGCGATGAGCTTGCGAAGAACAGCGAAGATGCGGCTGTCGAAACTGAAGAGACACAGACACAGACAGAGGAAGAGCAACAGGCCGATGCGCAGGATGAAACTACACAGAATGTTGAAAAAAAGGCTAAGACAACAGACGTTGTAAACATCAGAAGTTCGGATTCGGAAACAGCCGACAAAGTGGGAAAAGCTCAAAAGGGTGACGAGTTTTTGGTGCTTGAGCAGAAGATAAACGGCTGGTCTAAGATCATGTATAACAATAAAGAGTGCTTTATAAAGACCGAATATCTTCAGATCGAAGGTGAAGAACCGAAAGAAGATGAAACTCAGGAGACGAGTGAACAGACCGCAAAGACCGATGAGATCGAAGATGCTCAGGCGGCAGCGGATTCGCCCTCGAGCGGAAAAGCAAAAGCAAAGGATACTGTCAATATAAGAGAAAGTGCAACTACTACGGCGGACAGGGTTGCGGTAGCCTATAAGGGCGAAGAGATGACTGTTGTCAATAAACAGGCTGACGGTTGGACCAAGGTAAAATTCAATGGAAAGACCGGATATGTAAAAAGTGAATATCTTGAAAAATAATAAGAAGCCGATGCGTTTGCATCGGCTCTTTTTATGCATATTATCACTAAGAACAGGCATAAAGAAACTGCTTTATAAATACCATGATAGATGTTACAATGTATACAAGGGGATCACTAGCGAGGTATTGCCTATGTATACATGGAATTTTCAATATATTTCTCGATCAAGGCTGACAGATACATTTGAACAGCTTACTTTGGATCCGTCAAAAGGAGATATATTGATACGCATACATACAGCCATTCATTTTGGTGATGAAGCTGTTGAACTTGCACGTTATATTAAAAATATTGTCCCTCAGGCACACATTTTCGGTACCAGCACCTCAAGTGTTATCAGCATGGGGAAACTGGCGAATAACCAGTGCATCATTTCGGTTACCCAGATGGACTACGGCAAGGTCAGATCTGCTCTTTTACCTGCATTTGACGACAATGGACTGCCTATAAGCGCCGAGGATCTTAGCAGGCAGGTGGCTGACGCCGTTATCGATAAAGATACAAAATATCTGTTGACATTTCTTACTTCAAAATATGCGGATGTTTCAAGGTTTGTAGAAAAATGCAATGATGTCTTTCCGGGAGTACAGATGGTGGGAGGCTGTGCCAATGTTCCCGATCTCAGAGTTCAAAGATCGATGGACAGAGGTTTTGTTTTCAATGAAAACGGATTTTCGAACAAAAGCATAGTTTTGGCTGCTCTTAGCGGTGAAAGACTTGAATGCCTTACATCATATGTGACAGGTGCCGAAGTGGTGGGAGATGAGATGCAGATCACCGATGCATTCGGAAGAAATATTCTTGCCATAGACGGAGACGATGCAGCCAAAGAATATACCAGAAGACTCGGAAGATTTCTTGAAAAGAGAAAGGATCTGGCTTATATCTTCCCATACGTATATTCCGAAGAGGGCGAGGCACCGTTTTTGGTTTCGTATCTGGACAATACAAAGCTCTCGGATCTGTATCCTAAAAACAACCCCGAATACAAAGATCTTTACGCTTCCCACGAAAATATTGACGCAGAGGAAGAATGTAACATGATAGTTGCCAACCATAATTTAAAGGTTGGTACCAAGATAAAAAGAGCATTTATCCACGACAGGAAGATAGTTTCCGACAACCAGCGAATGTTCAATCACATAGCGGCATTTAATAAAGCGGAGACTCTTTTCGGATATTCATGTATCACGAGACCGCTCATATACTCAAACTGTGCAAAGTGGGAGATCTCAATCTATGAAAATACAAATATCTGCGGTTGTTTAACCGGAGGTGAGATATTCTTTGACGGAAATAAAAACGTATTCGGAAACTGTTGCTTTATCGTAACCGCCATGGGTGAAGCCGATGAGGTACAGGCATATAATCCGTATGTTTTTTCACATACCGAGATGCTCGAAGTGGACAATGAAGAGCTTTTGGGCTATCTGACCGCCATGGAGGGTGTAAAAAAGGATACCGATGAGGCAGTCGAGGAATTTGTTCAGGCTTGTGCGACAAGACTGTTGTACACCATGGACTCGGGACTCATGAATGCGGCTGCCATGAATATGGACATAAATTTTAAAGGTTATGACCGTATTTGCATGATAAGCGTGCTGGATGTTGAAAGCATGAGTACGGTATTTACAAAAGAGTTTATAGATCTGACATATCGTAATTATATAAAAAAGTGCCATAAATATGCCGAGATGAACAAATATAACATATATGTCATCGATAAATGGCAGATAGCGATAGCAGCCAGATCCTATATGGTTGATTTTGATGTATTCGCTTCAGATATGGAAAATCTGCAGAAAGAGCTTTTTGCAACTGACATAGATTTCATCTCAATTATCCCGTTATTCTGCGTCATAGATAATTGCACGGTAGAGAACATGACGGCGATATACAATAATGCGCGTCTTACCATGATGCAGAAAAACGTACAGTTCTTTGTTTGTGATGCAAGCTCTATGCATGTGGATGAAGAAAGCATAATGAATAAATATCAAATGGTAAATGTGATAAATTATGCCATAGCAAACGACAAGGTCATACCGCAATATCAAGGGATATACAGTAACAGCAACAGGAGCATAGATCATTATGAATCCTTGATGAGGATCATGGACGAAAACGGAAAGATATATTATCCGAACAGTTTTCTTGAGGTTGCGAGATCCTTCGGTATACTGTATGACACCATATCTGTCATGATGGTCAAAAAGGTATTTGACCATTTCAGCAACTTTAAGGATAAGAGTGTCAGCATAAATCTTGGTATAAGAGATATCAAGAACCGGGATATGACCGATATCATCTTCGATTTTCTCGGAACTACCGACCATCCCGAAAATTATGTATTTGAGATACTGGAAAATGAGGATATCGCCGATTATAACATGATCATAGAATTTGTTGACAAGATCCATGAACTCGGCGGAAAGATCGCACTTGATGACTTTGGAAGCGGATTTTCAAATCTCCAGCATGTGATGGATATTCATTTTGATTATCTCAAGATAGACGGCTCGATAGTAAAAAGATGCTGTGACAGTAAAGAAGCCGAAAATCTTATAGCGCTCATTTCCGGTTGGAAGAAATTGTCAGAAAGAAAGATAGATATCATAGCCGAATTCGTGGAAAATGAGGCTATACAGGATAAGATGGAGTCCTATGAAATAGATTATTCGCAAGGATTTTTGTTCTCAAAACCTTCAGCATATATTTTTGATTAACACGCAGCGGAAGTTCCTTTATGGTTGATAGAAATAACGTTAAAACAATTGCAGTTGTTGCCGGAAATATTGCAAATGATTTTTGCAGGGATCTGGTTGAGAGCATGAAGAACTCAATCCCTTCTGACGGAAGCGTCAATCTGATGATACTTCCGGGAGAAGTTCTTATCATGGACGAAAAAAAAGAAGCAAGATGGCAGTTTGATTCGGTTTTCAACGGTATATATAATCTTGCGTATCAATGTGAGCCTGATGGCATAATATTTGCCATGGGCAGCATGGGATGGATGGCTAGCGAATCGGATCTGAACCGTTTTTTTGAAAGATATAAGGATATCCCCAAGGTTCTTGTATCTTCCGAAAAGCAGGAATATATAACGGTCAATTACGACAACGAGACCGGCATAAAAGAAGCTATAGATTATCTGGTCAATGTAAACGGATTTACCAACATATGCATGCTCGGCGGTGACAGTTTGAATCCGGATGCTGAAGAAAGAAAAAAGATTTTTATAAAGTGCCTCGAAAACAACGGGCTACCGTTCAGAGAGGAGTTTTTCGAGCCCACAAACATGTCTACACATACTGAAGTGCCGGCTCAGAGACTTTTGGATAACAATCCTGATGTTCAGGCTGTATTTTGCGTAAATGATACGACTGCAAAGGGACTCTATTCTGTTATGGAAAGACGAGGATTAAGACCCGGAAAAGATATCCTTGTTTTTGGTTTTGACAACACCCGTATGGCAAGTGAGATGACACCGTCTCTTTCATCTATAGGACCTGCACGTGAAACACTTGGTCAAAAAGCTCTGGAACTTATGATAGACCAGTTTGAGGGAAAAGAAGTATCTTCCGTAATGGTAGCCACAAGACTGTACGGCAGAGAATCATTCCAGTATGATGTTCACATGTACTCAAACAGAGAGCTCATGGCTGCCGGTGAAGAATTTATATACAGGCTGTTTGATGACTGCTTTTACAGGTACAATTCCAGTTCCATAAAACGTACGGCTGTTGACTTAAGACGCCTTTACTATGAATTTATATCCAGGATACTTAAAGCATATAAACGCAAATTCATGCCTTACGAGGAATACGAAGAGATAGGAAACATGATCGATGTATTTTTTAGAAACGGAGCCATGGAATACACCGATTCCGAAAAGATATTATCCTGTGTCGAAAGATTGCAGAATGCGTTAAATATCATTCAAAAGTCAATTGCGGTCAATTCTCTTATAAACAGGCTGTTTTTGCGTATGAAGGATGACTGCATAAGAGAAATATGTAAAAAGAATGTCGATCAGAGAAATTCCGCTTATACCGATCTTAAACGCATGAAGGATCATCTGATCTGCGGATTTAATTATCAGAATGACAGAGAAAAAGCACTCACATCATATTTTAAAAGTCTGGATTTGGTATGTATCAGAAACGGCTCACTTTTTTTGTTTGACAAACCTGTTGTAAAACAAGGAAGAGAGGAAATAGTATATCCTGATGAACTGTATATGAAGTGCTTTATAAAAGACGGGGAAATACATATGACACCTCAGGACAGACAGCTTAGAAAAACAAAACTGCTCTTCAGTGCTATCATGGAGATGGCGCATCTTGAGTGCATGGTGGTATTCCCTCTTGTATATGAAAGGTACACATATGGACTTATATTTTGTGAGCTTACCGAAAAGACGTATAACATGGGCGGTTTTGTGGCGATCAACATGGGTATGACACTAAAATTGTTAGAAGAGAGTCAGATTTGACGGCAAGGAGGAAATTATGCAGGACTACAAGAAAATCGACTATTCAAAAAACAAGGATGTGGTACTACGTTACATCCCGGGACATTTTGTTACTCCAAACTCACATGTAAACTATTACATGGATCTGAGTGACATGAAGGCAAGACAGCGTGAAGCAAGAGCTACGGGCGAGGAACTTGCTGAGATGTACCTCGCATCTGACATTATCGATACCATACTTTGCCTGAATGGCATGGAGGTTGTCGGATCTTATCTTGCCAATAAGCTTACCAAGGCGGGCATGATCTCGGCTAATGCTCATAAAACGATCTATATTACAAGCACTGAATACAATACCAGCGGACAGATGATGTTTCGTGAGAACAATCAGCATATGATCAAGGGAAAGAGAGTGCTGGTTCTTATCGATACCGCAACTACAGGCGAAACCTTAAGGAGCGCCATCAGATCGGTCAAGTTTTACGGAGGAACTCCGATAGGTATATCAGCAATATTCTCAGTGGCTGATAAGCTTGAGGATCTGCCTATCAGATACCTGTATTCAACAAGAGATCTTCCTGATTATGCGGGCTACAGAACTGAAGACTGTCCTTTATGCAAGGCAGGGGTTCCGGTAGATGCTATCTGTAACGGTTTCGGATACTCTACTATAAGATGATCTTTAAGGCGCGAAGGGGCGCAAAATTTTAAACCGGTGGGAACATGGACATGCAATTAGATGAATTGGAGATAGGTCGGAGTGCGCGTATCAGCTCTGTGGGAGGAGAGGGCGCACTCAGACAACACCTCCTGGATATGGGGGTCATTCCGGGTGCTATAGTAAAGATAGTTAAACTTGCGCCGATGGGTGACCCGATAGAACTTAAGATACACGGATATGAACTGACTATCCGTCTGGAAGACGCAAAAAAGATCGGAATAGTCCTAACGGATGAAGACGATAAAGCGTATGAAAATGAATATAAACTTGTAGAGCATCCGGGACTGGGTGAAGGAGGAAAATACCATTCGAAAGAAAATGAAACTCCTCTATCTGACCGGACTCTTCTTACGTTTGCTCTGGTAGGCAATCAAAACAGTGGAAAGACAACACTTTTTAATCAGTTAACCGGTTCAAATCAGCATGTTGGAAACTTTCCGGGTGTGACTGTTGACAGAAAAGACGGTCAGATTCGAAAGCATCCGAATACCTCTATTACCGATCTGCCGGGAATATATTCCATGTCACCGTATTCTACGGAAGAGATAGTATCACGGAATTTTGTGTTAAACGAAAAACCTACAGGTATTATAAATATTGTTGATGCCACAAACATTGAAAGAAATCTCTATCTGACCATGCAGCTTTTGGAGATGGAGACACCCATGGTAGTGGCACTCAACATGATGGATGAGGTACGTGAAAACGGAGGCACCATCAATATCAATAAGATGGAGAGACTTTTGGGTGTACCCGTGGTACCGATATCAGCCTCAAAAAATGAAGGTGTTGATGAACTTATCTCTCATGCGATCCATGTAGCACATTATTGCGAGAAGCCGATCGAGCAGGACTTTTGCGATGAGCAGGACAGAAACGGTGCGGTTCATCGATGCATCCATGCTACAGAGCATCTTTTGAAGGATCATGCGAAGGCGGCGGGACTGCCTTTACGGTTTGCGGTCTGCAAAGTGATCGAGGGCGATAAAGATATACTTAAGCTTTTAAAACCCGATGACAATGAAAAAGAGATGCTTGAGCACATCGTGCTCCAGATGGAAAATGAAAGCGGCATGGACAGAAGCGCAGCCATAGCGGACATGAGATTTTCGTTTATTACAAAGGTATGTGCAGCTGCGGTCAAAAAGCCTAAACAGAGTAAAGAAAGAGCCAGAAGCGAAAGGATCGACAGGATCCTCACGGGCAAATACAGTGCAATACCTGCATTCATCGGAATAATGGCACTGGTATTCTGGCTGACCTTTGGTGTCATCGGAGCATGGCTTCAGTCGTTATTGGAGATGGCGATAGAAGCACTGACTGACCTTACCGATATGGCATTGACATCTATCGGGGTAAATGATACCCTTCACAGTCTAATAATAGACGGGATATTTGCGGGAGTCGGTAGCGTGCTTTCGTTCCTTCCCATAATCGTGACACTGTTTTTGTTTCTTTCACTTTTGGAAGACAGCGGATACATAGCGAGAGTAGCCTTTGTCATGGACAGGCTTTTAAGAAAGATAGGCCTGTCCGGCAGAAGTATAGTTCCCATGCTCATAGGTTTCGGATGTACCGTACCTGCGGTAATGAGTACAAGGACACTCCCGAGCGAACGCGACAGAAGGATGACGATCTTACTCACGCCCTTTATGAGTTGCACGGCGAAACTGCCTATATATGCGTTTTTTGTAAATGCATTTTTTCCGCAGTACGGTGCACTGATCATGATAGGACTTTATCTTTTGGGAATATGCACCGGGGTGGTGGTAGCATTCTTTTACAGAAAGACTATCTTTAAAGGCGATCCGGTTCCGTTTGTCATGGAGCTTCCGAATTACAGATTGCCTGGGCTTAAAAATGTTATGCAGCTTTTGTGGGAAAAGGCCAGGGACTTTTTGCAAAGAGCTTTCAGTGTCATCCTTGTGGCGACTATAGTTATATGGCTGCTTCAAAGCTTTGATCTGCATTTCAATATGGTAGCGGATTCAAAGGACAGTATCCTTGCTATGGTCAGCAGCTTACTTGCACCGCTCATGGCACCCTCCGGACTTGGAGACTGGCGCATATGCGTTTCTCTTATAAGCGGTTTTTTGGCAAAGGAGAGTGTTGTATCAACTTTGGGAATCCTTTTTGGAGAGAGTGTAACTACCGCACTCAGTCCTGTCATGGCAGCTTCACTCTTAACGTTTTCTCTTTTATATACCCCCTGTGTGGCAGCGGTGGCGGCCATTAAAAGAGAGCTTGGACCCAAGTGGGCAATATGTCTTGTTTTGTGGCAATGCGCTCTTGCGTGGATAGTCTCGGTAGCAGTTAATCTGATAGGGACGAGTTTATTTATGAATTGATATTTGTTACGTTTAATATGCTATAATATGCATTAAGTTTTTGATCATATATTAATTTGTTATCAAGCTTGTGAGAAGGAGTAGGGACCATGGAAGGAACAAACAAAAAACAGTTAAACATGCGCATAATGTTTCTATTGATGGCTATTGTACCGATGCTGATAGCTACGATCATTTTGCTGATAGCAGCATATACGAAGATGGTTTCGGCATTGGAGGATCAGATCACACAAAGCCTTAAGATCGCGGCAAACGGTTTAAAGGAGTACTATGAATGGGACATAGTAAACAAGGGTGAGATTGAGTACGAGGTCGACTATGTTGACAGGATGATGAATAACGGCATTGACCTGACATTGTTTAAGGATAATGTCAGATTTGTAACTACCATCAGAGATGCAAACGGAGACAGGATCGAAGGTACACAGTGTAACTTTGCTGTATGGGAAAAATGTCTTAAAGGTGAAGATTACTACTCTGATGATGTGGTTATAAATGAAAAAGATTATTATGTTTATTATACACCGATCTTAAACAATGATAAGAGTATGTGGGGCATGGCATTTGCGGGTATCACTGCAGATACGATAAAGAGAGAAAAGGCCCAGCTTCTCATGGCATTTGTTATTATCGGCGTGTTTGTCATTGTAATAATATCTGCCATCATAGTATTACTCACAAAGAAGATCATAGATCCGCTTAATCATATTGCCGACAATATCCACAATATTGCGGAAGGTGATCTGACTCAGGAGATAAATGTAAAGTCAAGATTAAAGGAAACAAACCTGTTGGTTGAATCCGCAAATAAATTACAGAACTCTTTGAGCAGTGTTATCTGTGACATTAAGGACTCTTCCGCAACACTTGTAAACGGCATAGATGAAGTGGCAGCACTTTCGGGTGAGACTGCAAACGGAACCGATCATATATCCGTTGCCATGAACGAGATCTCCGACGGTGCATATACCATCGCTGAAAGCGTACAGGATATAAACGCAAAAGTCATAGATATGGATGGTATCATAAATGATATTTCGGCAAATGTTGATGATCTGGGTGACGGAGCACGTTCTATGAACAGAGCAAACGACGATGCCGTAAACTATATCAAGGAGATGAACGTAAGCGGAAAGCAGACTACCGAAGCGGTAGACAATATCTCTAAGAGAATAGCCGAAACACATGCAGCTGTAGAAAAGATAACTGATGCGGTAAATCTCATTACAGATATCTCAAGCCAGACAAACCTTCTTGCACTTAATGCCTCTATTGAATCGGCCAGAGCAGGTGAGGCAGGAAAAGGCTTTGCGGTAGTCGCTGAAGAGATAAAGAAGCTTGCGGAACAGAGTAATGATTCCGCACTCGAGATCGCCGATATAGTAAATGATATTAAGACTCAATCGGATACATGTGTTGAGATGTCTGTAGGTGTACGTGAAGCGATAGCCAAGGAGCAGGAGCTCTTATCAGAGACAATGAATAAGTTTTCTGTTCTTGAAAATGAAATAACAAAGGCTGTTTCAGGAATAGAGAAGATTGGAACAAGGACTAAGGACCTTATTGAGATCAAGGATGTCATTACTGAAAACGTAAGCAGTCTTTCAGCCGTATCCGAAGAGAATTCGGCATCAAATGCAGAGATCACAAATTCGCTCAATGATGTAAGTCAGAATATCGTCACCATAAGCGAAGACAATAAGAATATGAATGAACTTGCAAAAGGACTTGCCGATATGGTAGAGTACTTCAGGGTATGATACTAAAGCAACAGTTTACAACATCATGAAAAAGAGAAAGAGTCTGAAGGAAAGGGGCATTTCCCTTAAAAAAGTAAATATTATCATGGTGATAGTTGCCCTTGCGGCATCGATAGTTCTTTTTTGGGCCATGAGCATGACCAATGACATGAATGAAGCTACAAATAAGGCAGTAGTAGAGCTCATATCATTAAGAAGCAGCGCTTATGAACTTCAGATTGCTTCGGATTATCTTACCGAGCAGATCAGATGTTTTGCGGTTTCGGAAGATAAAGAGTACCTGGATAATTATTTGGAAGAAGCAAATGTTTCCAAGAGAAGAGACAGAGCTGTTGCATTGATAAATGAAAAACTGGGCGATTCGACGGCAGCACAGCATTTAAATAATGCTATGAAAAAATCGATTGAGCTCATGGACACCGAATACTATGCCGCAAGACTTACACTTGAGGCAATGGGTGTCCCTGAATATGATTTTCCACAGGAAGTATATGCGGTCACAGTTTCACAGGAAGATAAAGAGCTCAGCCCGGATGATAAGGAAAAGAAAAGCGTTTCTTTATTGTTTGACGAAAAATACAGTAACAGTAAGGAGATCATCTCGAAAGAGTTCAGCAGCTGCATAAACGAACTTACGGAAATTGTAGAACAGAAGCAGTATGAACATGCGGAAGAACTGAGAAAACAGGTACTTGTAGAGCATATTCTTACATTTGTCCTGATATTTGTATTACTTGGTATAGTCACACTTACATCGCTCATGATATTCAGGCCCTTAAAGAATATCATAGATCTGATAAGGGATGAACAGCCGGTACCGGTAAAGGGTGCTTATGAGATAAGATTTTTGGCGAAGACCTACAATCTCATGAATCATGTGAGTCGTGAGAGCAAGGAAAAACTCGAGTATGATGCTACTCATGATGAGCTTACGGGGCTGTATAACAGAAGAGGATATGATTTCCTACTGAATAATGTGGATATAGACACTTCTGCTCTTGTCCTGATAGATCTGAATGAGTTTAAAAAGATCAACGATACCTATGGGCACGATGTCGGAGACAGAGCGCTTATTAAGGTCGCAAATGTTTTAAACAGAAATTTCAGAGCGCATGATTTTGTCTGTAGGATAGGCGGTGATGAATTTGCCGTAATAATGATACATACTGAGCCTGAGCTTAAGGATAAGATAGCAGCCAAGGTGAGAAATATAAACGCATCGCTTCAGGCAGATGCACAAAAAGAAGATCTTCCGCCTATCTCACTCAGCGCCGGTGTGGTCTTCGGAGAACTTCATCACAGCATAAGCGAGATATATAAGCAGGCAGACAATGCATTATATAAAGCAAAGGCCGATTCGGGTCATGATGTAATATTTGCGGGATTCAATTCGTAACGGTCAAAGCCAAAATAGCAGATAATATGGAAAAATATAAAAACACTACGGATATCATAGTTGTAGGATCGGGACCTTCGGGACTTATGAGCGCCGTTACGGCAGCAAAAAAGGGCAGGAAGGTCCTTGTTTTAGAGCAAAAAGATGTTCCCTGTAAAAAGATTTATGCCACGGGAAACGGAAGATGTAATTTTACAAATCTATATGTGGATGAAAAGGTTTTCAGGGGAGAACAGCCAAAGTTTGCTTATGATGCCTATGAAAGATTTGATAACAGCGATCTGATAGGCTTTATAAATGAACTTGGTGTGATCACTAAAGACATAAACGGATATGTGTATCCTTACAATGAGCAGGCATCGACGATAGCGTCATGTCTGCTCTTTGAATGCAAAAGGCTTGGCGTTTTGATCAGATGCAGCGAAAAGGTGGTTGACATAACAAAGGATGACGGCGTATTTGAAGTGACGACCACACTTGAAAAATACAGATGCAAAAATGTTGTTATAGCAGTGGGCGGAAAAGCAAGCCCCTCACACGGAAGCGACGGAAATCTCAATAAGGTAATAAGAAAACTCGGACATGATATCATACTTCAAAGAAGTGCACTGGTACCGTTACTGACTGATGAAAAAAAGTTTAGTAAACTTGCCGGAGTACGTATCAAGTGCAGTGTGACACTGTTTGTAAATGAAAAGCCTGTCAATAAAGAATCAGGTGAGATCATATTTAATAAAGATAACATCAGCGGTATCCCTGTGATGCAGCTCAGCAGATATGCGGT
>CACZSE010000294.1 GCA_902783735.1 uncultured Lachnospiraceae bacterium | reverse complement strand
CATCTCCCGTATCCGACTTGCTGTATGTGGGAAGAGCAACTCAAAGAAAGTTAACTTCGGTCGGTATAAAGACTATAGGAGATCTGGCGACAAGCGATCCCGACTACATGCAGCGGTTGCTCGGCAAGATGGGACTGATCCTCTGGATATTCGCAAACGGAGAAGATGTGACCCCTGTATGTCAGGATGGCGAGATATCTCCTATTAAGAGCATAGGAAACAGCACTACCACACCGAGAGATCTCATAAACGATGAGGACGTTAAGATAGTCGTATATATGCTGTCCGAAAGTGTCGCAAGCCGCCTTAGAGACAATCATTTTGCCGGGAAAAATATCGGTATCTCTGTAAGAGACAATGAATTATTCAGTTTTACCAGACAAAGAAAGATAGCCACTCCGACCAACATATCCGATGAGATCGCAGGATATGCAATGGATATCTTTAAGGGCAGTTACGTATGGTATAAGCCTATAAGAAGTGTCGGTGTAAGAGTATCCGATCTTGTTATGGATAAATACTGTTACCAGCTTGACCTGTTTACCGATCCGGTAATGAGAGAAAAGCAGTTAAAAGCAGATATGGCAATAGATGTTTTAAGAAACAGATTCGGCCATTCAAGTGTTATGAGAGGTTGTATGCATATGGACAAAACTCTTTCCGGTCTTGATGCAAAAGCGGAAGATCATATGATACACCCTCATTCATACTTTGAAAAAGGAAACAGAGTATTAGATGATCAATGAACGCTTCTTAAGGAGGAGGTGTACATATAATGGCAGTCAGAAGAGGTTTAAAGGTATATGTTGATGTATGCGCTTTCTTTTCCGATGAAGGAGAGCTGATGCCCCGGTACTTAATCTGGGAAGACGGTACACGTTATGACATCGATATGGTAAAGAGTATCGAAAGATGCGCAAGCAGAAAAGCCGGAGGCGCCGGTATACTATACACCTGCCGGGTCAACGGACAATATATGAAACTGTACTACGAAGAAAACAACAGATGGTTTGTAGAGTCCAAGAAATAGTTTCGGCCGTTCAACATCTTTATTAGAAAAAGGTAAAGCTCTGAGGGCTTTACCTTTTTCTTTACATTCTAATATACACTTAACAGTTTCTTAGAGCAGCGATTGGTTACATCCAGATAGTACTCGAGGTCAGCTTTGGACATGGTATTTGTATCATACTTATTGACCTTGTCTGTAAAATCCGCATATCGCTTCATCATCTTAGTGTAGTCATCCAACATGGCAATTGCATTATTGGGATCGGCTGAGTATTTCTTCATGAATTCCACATACTCGTCTATATATGCTTCATAACTGTCCAAAAATGCCTTTAAATCCGGATCTACTCCACCTGTTTCCTGTGCCTCTTCAACCGGCGCTTCCTCTTCTGCAACGGTTGCCTTTTCTTCTGCCTTTGTTTCTTCGACGGGTGCAGCTTCTACATCCTGTTTATTTTCTTCCTGTGCCGCTACATCTTTTGATCCTTCGGTTTCATTATCGTTTGCTGCATCTGCTTCTTGTACATCTTTCTGTACCTGTTCAGTCTTGTTTCCCATTGAATTATCATCATTATTTACCTTGGTCGGTGATTGCGTATCCTGAACCGATAAGGACGCATCATCCATCATCTCAATCTCATCCTCATAGGCATACATGTCTTCATTCCCCGATTTTGATGAATCTGCGACATCCAGGCAGGTAACAAACAGGGCAAATCCCGCCGATATAAGCGCCAGTATAGTGAAAAGTTTGAATTTGTACTTGTTTTTGAAGCAAAAGATCGCACCTGCGATTATTCCTATCGAAAGTAATATGATGATAATATTGGAATTCAACAAATACAGAATGCACGACAATATGAACAGTATCACCGCATATATACGTCCGCTTTTCTTCTTTTCAGGTCTCTCATTTAATTCCATAATAAAATCCTCCTTATTTTTCATCAGGTCTTATGACCTTATAACCATAAGATTCAAGTACCGATATCACTTCAGGCGTGATGTTTACGTCAAAATCCTTTTCCGGATAGTCATCACTTTTGATGATCTTGTGCAGTTCATCGACCGATACATTCATTACCTCGGATATCTTTTTCAGATTGTCTCTGTCCGGAAGTCCTCCGTCTGTTTCCCATTTGGCAATGGCTGATTTGGATACACCTATCCTGTCGGCCAATTCCTCCTGAGTCAGTCCCATCAGTTTTCTTCTGGACGCTATAAATCTTCCTAATTTCATCTTCTCGTACATCCCTTTACCTCCTGAATCCATCGTAGATTTAGCAGGCAATATTATCAAATCACTTTTTGATCACGCCGCGTAAGCATTTTCGATTTCATGTGTATAATAGCAGTATTAGAACAAAAAAATTCCCACCATTTTGGTGGGAATCTTACTTAACATATACTATTTTTCAACTTTTGATAATCTCTTCAGTCCTCTTTCGGTCAGCATATCATCTATCGATGCAATATCATATATCCTGTTATTGATCGCTACGATCATGCATGCATCTCTGGGATCTTTTGCATACAGTTCGGTCATGCCGTACAGTTTCAAAGCCCTGTTTGTCTCATCCCAGTTAAAGTGTCCCGCAATGCATAAACGTAAGATAAGATCCCTGTCTTTTGTATGTCCCTCCTGCGCAAGAATCTTTCTTCCATACTTCTCACTGACACCCGCAAAAGAATATACATCCTTGAGCAGTATATTCTTTTCTTCTATGACATCCTTCATGTAATAGTAAAATGCCTTTTTTTCATCGGCCATATATGCACGGTTATCTTTAAAATAGCCGTCGATCTGTTCAGGCTTCATATTTTTCAAAAGGCTGTTCAGTTCATCCGTTGGTTTATTCTGCACACTAACTCCTTGTTATCTCATTTAATGCTGCCTTTAATTCTTTGGCAGTATATCTCTCTTCTGCTTTTAAGCTTATGCATTTTTCTATCACGGGCCACAGAGCCCCCCTTGCTCTTTCTTCTTTGGGCAGCTTACCTGTTACCATCACATTTAACATTATCCCGAGTGCATATATGTCAGACTTTGCCGATGATGCGGTCAGGCCGTATCCGACCTGCTCCGGTGCCGCATAGTCCTGAGTCCCCAGGTATTGAATATCATAGTCTTTATCCGCCTCTGCCCACTTGGCTACATTCATATCAAGCAGATATACCTCTCCTTTTTCTGTGAGCATGACATTTGCCGGTTTTATATCCCTGTGTACTATCGGTGTAGGAAGATCATGCAGTTCATCCAGGATATCACATATCTTTACAGCTATCCTTATCGCTTCCGTTTCAGATACCTGCCCCTCTTCAAGGACCTCTTGGACCGTTCTTCCTTTGATATACTCTTCTATGACTATCAGCACGTTATCGCTCTCAAACAGATCGATCACACGCGGCATATTCTTTACGGGGTATGATTTAAGATGATCATATATGCTCCTGTCATAAAATGTCAAAATCTTTTTGATAAACATTTCTCCTGTTTCTTTGTGTCTGACAGGGATCACATTGGGTCTGTTTTTTATGAAATCCATGTCCTGATACATGGAAAGCTCAAGTAATCTTTCATCTGACATGCCTTTATAGGGATTCTTCTGTTCTGCTTTGAACTCATCTTCATAAGCATATACTTCGCTTTTGCCAAGTTTGTTCTCGTAGCCGCAATCAAGGCAGATCCACTTATCAAGCTTTTCACTGAATCCCGTTTGAATATTCAGCATTGCTCCACATCCATCACATATCCAGACTATACCCGATTCTGTTTCAATCGAAGGGTTTATGAGCATCTCCCCGCAGCCTTTGCATACCCAGTACGGAAGGCTGTTATCATATCCTTTTTGCATGGTCAGATCAGCCTGACACCTGGTACAAAACTCGTATGGACTTTCTTTTTCTCTTTGGAATAATCTGTTTATGATAGTCATGGTTTTATAAGTAGTTTCATTTTTTATCGGCAGTCAATTTTTTTTCATTATAACACAAAAGATTCCCACCTTAACGGCGGGAATCTCTTCTGTTTTATATTTATGCTTTTGCTTTCTTCTGTTTGCTGAATGTCTGGATTCCCTCTACAACAAGGATGATAGCGAGAACCGTCATGGCAAGTGCAAAGATCAGCTGGAACCAGTCGCCCCATACTGCTTCGGGAGTTGTAATAACTCCGCATTTCTTTATGATCGTCTGTATGAGTGAAGTGAGTGTTGCGCAAAGCATGAAGATCATGGGGATGAAGAACATCTTGTTGTTCTTGCCTACTTCACCAAGCCATGCACATACCGCAAGGAGCGCTATACCTGCCAACAGCTGGTTTGCTGCACCGAATAATGCCCATATAGCCGAGAGCTTAAGTCCTCCCAAGATGCATCCGATCACAACCATGATGGTTGTACCGAACATGGGA
This sequence comes from uncultured Lachnospiraceae bacterium, assembly GCA_902783735.1. GTDB lineage: Bacteria > Bacillota > Clostridia > Lachnospirales > Lachnospiraceae > Colinaster. The sequence goes on along the minus strand of CACZSE010000294.1, from coordinate 2,790 downwards.
TGTGCAAGAAGCTTTCTTATGCCTGTAGCATCCTTCCATGTAGCTTCATTTTCCTTGAGGAAAAGTTCACTGAACATGAATCTTGAAAGTCTTGTTCCCGTATCAAGAGACGTAAGTGCAAATACAGAAACGGCAAGTGTGAGCAATGCTGCTATTGTATTGTAGATACCGCTTCCTTCAGGACCGAACATGGTTGCAATACCTGCTCCGAAAGCAGCCGAAGGTGAGCCGAAGCCTCCTTCCGTATATTTGTTAAATACCATACCTACAGCAATAAGGGATACAATACCGAGTGCCGATTCAATAAGCATTGAACCGTAACCGATAGGCTTTGCATCTTTTTCGTTCTTAAGCTGTTTTGATGTTGTACCGGTAGAGATAAGCGAATGGAAACCGGAACATGCACCGCAGGCAACTGTTATGAACAGTGTCGGAAACATGAACGAACCGTTCTCAAGCTTAAATCCGTTAAATGCAGGAATTGAAAAACTTGCATTTCCGGTAAATGCCGATACCAGTATTCCGATCACTGCAATGCCCATCATGGCATAGAGCAAAAAACTTGAAAGATAATCTCTCGGCTGAAGAAGTATCCATACCGGAACCAGTGATGCAACTGCTATATAAATACCGATGAATACGATCCATGCGGTACGACTCATAACAAATCCGCACTTTAAACCTATTGCCGTTATAACTACGATACCGATAATACCACAGATAGAAGCAGGAACTGTCTTGATATTCATCTTATTGGTCACATAGCCGTAAATGATCGCGATCAATATGAACAGCAACGAGATCATGGCTGTAGTCTGATTGTTTGTAGGATTTGTGGAAAATCCGAATCCACCCTCTTCAGTGAAGAATGTTCCGGCAACAACATTTACAAATGAAGCGATAACAAGTATAAGGACCAAAAGTCCGAATACAAGGAAGAGCTTCTTTGCCTTCTGTCCCATTGTGTCATTGATTATCTCACCGAGTGACTTTCCGTCATGTCTGATAGATGCAAACAATGAACCGAAGTCCTGTAATCCGCCGAAGAATATGCCTCCGACGATACACCATAAGAACACCGGAACCCATCCGAAGATGGATGCCTGAATAGGTCCGTTGATGGGGCCTGCACCTGCTATGGATGAAAAATGATGTCCCATGAGGACTGCAGGCGGAGCTGCTACATAGTCGACTCCATCCTCTTTTTCGATAGCGGGAGTTTTTCTTGAGGGGTCTATTCCCCATTGCTTAGCAAGCCATGATCCGTAGGTGATGTAGCCTATGATCAGCAATGCTATAGCTGCAAGAATGATTAACAGTGCTGTCATTTTTTAATCTCCTTTTCCTCTTTTAGAATATTACTGACGAGCCCTTTAAGTATCCGTGCCTGCTTATTGAAATAAACGGATCCTTCGTTCAGCCCGATTGCAACCAGTCTGTAATTGGAAAACCCATACAAGGCAAATCTGTAATTCTTACTGTGTTTACTTTTATATATAAATTCTTTGGCTTCTTGCGTTATATCATCTGCTAAAATGATGAGTACCGAGTCAGTATTTTTATGATCCGGTCCCGGCTTTGCATGACTGATACCACTCTCCCAGGCTTTTTTATCCAGTTCTTTTACCTGTTCAAATGTAAGTTTGTCCGTAACTGCAAAATAGACATATTCATAGCTGCATATATCGGCAACCTTGGCTGCCTTGACCAGAAAATACTGTTCACTTTTTGAGTCAAATCTGGCTTCCGCCTCAAACCCCTCGGTTACAGCAAAAGACGGATCTTCGTCGCTTCTTTGCGACACATCATAATAAACCGAATACGACTTCATGAAGCGTTCGTATACATCATCTTTATTCAGAGGTCCCAAAAGATCGAGGCGGTTTTTGTTTGTACTCATCCTGCGACCTCATTTTTATCTTCAGTTTCTTTTATGGGTGCTTTTGTATCGAGATACGGAGCTCTGTTCTTCAGTTCTTCTATGAGCATCTGCGCTGCTTTTTTCCCGGGAAGTGTGATCTCCAACAGTTCTCTTTCACCGGCAGAAATGACAAGGTATTCAACCTCAATATCGCCGTCGCCACAACAGATATTGGCATGTAAGCGTCTCACTCTTCTGAATATCCTTACTGCCTCTTTATATGCGATATAATAATATTTGAATCCTTTTTTGATGAAAAGATGTTCATCGGCAACAGTTACGGGTCCTATGCTATGCCCCGCCTTCAGTTCCGATGACAACCCTTGTGCATGATCTGAATTTTTATTCTCTGATATCAACGAAACAAATCTCATTTTTCCCATCCTTTGATATTCATTATAACACTTTAAAAATGAAATAAATAAAAAAGATGCTAAATTTTGATCTGTTTCAATAATATTCTGATATTATATTACCATTTTCATCGTATATCACGTGCTGTCCTTTTTCGTTATAGTGGATCCATCCGTCCAACACCTTTTGGTAATCGTCTGTGCACGTACCGTTATCTCCCGGATAGACCATAAAGCAATTGCCTTTCGAGTCTGTAACGACCTGTCGGAACAAATATCCTTCATAATCCGGAAGGCCGGCAGCTCCGGTCTTTTTCGAATACTCCTGCCAGACTTTCACCGTGAAGGTTTCATCAGGATAAGTTTTGGCCAGATACTCCTCATACATCTCTTTTCTGGCATTTAACTCATCCTCACTGATCTTTTTTTCAGAATGAACGGTGCAAGCGCAAAATAAGCTCATTAACGATATGCAAATGATCAAAACCGAAAGCTTTTTCATCGTTTTTCCTCCAT